>JAFNAU010000203.1 GCA_017860335.1 Bacteroidota bacterium | reverse complement strand
AATAATTAGAGGATCAAATTTATATATCATTTTTTTGTTTACAGTTCTTTTATCTTCCTGTAATAAACCTGTTCAAATAAATCAAAGCAAATCAGAAGAAAACAATAGCGATACAATAAAGAAGAATACTATTGCTGAAATTCTGGCTAAACCTCAGGTGCCTGTTCTGTGTTATCACCGCATTACAAACGGAAGAAATGATGAATATACTGTAACTCCAGAGGCATTTGGTTCGCAAATGCAGATACTGAACGACAGCGGCTATCATTCGGTTGGACCTGATCAAATGTATGATTACCTGGTTTATAACAAATCTCTTCCTGCTAAGCCATTTATGATTACCTTCGACGATTCGAGAGAAGAACATTTTACCATTGCTGCACCCGAACTCGAAAAACATGGCTTTCGGGGAGTTTTCTTCATTATGACTATCACATACAACAAGAAAAACTATATGACAACTCAACAAATAGCAGAACTGGCTAAGCGAGGGCATACAATCGGACTACACAGTTGGGATCATACCATGGCAACAAAATATATGACAGATTCGGTAATGACCAAGCAGATTGTTGAACCAGGAAAACGACTCGAAAGTATCCTCGGCAGGAAAGTAGAATACTTCGCTTATCCGTATGGAATTACTAATCACGAAAGTTCCAGGGCAATGAATAAATACTTCAAACTCAGCTTTATTCTTTCCTCCAAAAGGGATACGATAGAGCCTTTACAGACTTTACGACGCATGATCGTGCCATCCGGCTGGACACCCGGCGGTATGCTTAAAGCAATGCACAAAACATTTGACAGCAAACGAAATTAATCATCATCTTCTTTATCGGTCAATATTCCATCGAATAAAAATCTCGATTGTTTATTTTCAGAGTAATATATTTGAAATTTAAATGAGAAAGCGATTTTCATAAGAAAATCGTTTTTTTTGCATATTCAACCCTTTTTATTATAATTTTCAATAATCACAGATGAAATTATTTTTCAGCCAGCGTTTACGATACAAACACTTGCAGTTACCTTTTTTCGAATTATTCCGAAACCTCAGTAAGACAGAATTGCCGGAGAAAACAATATTTTTTTTGTTTTATGAAAAATTTTGTTAGATTTGCTGAAATTTATCACGGAAAATGATTAATAATCATTTCTTATTCGTTGAGAAAACAATTTTGGTTTTATCCGTGTTGATATTAGAAAACATAAATAAAAACATTTATATAAGAAATCACAATCATCTGCATTTATCTAATCACCAATTAATTAAAACTTAAGAACCAACATGAAAACATTAAAAAAAATCGGCTTGTTACTTTTTGTAGTTATAACTTTTATTGGATGTAATAAAATCAGTGACCTGCTTACAATCAACATCGACGATGTAGATTTGACACAAACTTCAAACATCTCAGTTTCGGGAACACAGAGTGCAGTAGCTCCAAGAGTCATCGCTGCAAGTACGCAGTTTACCAAAACCGCGACACTTCAGTTAAGTCAGAGTGATGATCTGGAAGATTATTTGGATAATATTAAAAGCATTAAACTCAATACGGTAATGTGCAAAGTAACCGGGGTTGATAATGGTGTTGTACAATCACTCAGCCTGACTGCCAATCCATTGAATATTACCAAATCGCTATCTACAATAACGGTAGGTGTTGATATGCCGGTAAGTTTTACTGATGCAGAGTTAATTAAAATAGCAGGTTCACTGCTTACTAACCAGCAACTTGAAATGGTACTCAAAGGTACCGTTAGTCAAACACCAGTATCATTTAATATCACAACAACTCTAAATGCAGATTTTGTTGTCAAGGTGATTAAGTAAAATAGGCTTCTGAAACCCACAAAGAGAGTTTTATGAAATAAAAATCCCCCGCATTGATTGATGCAGGGGATTTTTATTTGTATGCCTGTTTCTGTAAGTTGGATCAGATTGACTTATCAGTGTGATTTCAGGTGTTGTTACATTCCAAAACTATATGTTCCGATTTTTTCCATGATGAAACTGAGAATACCCACTACCATAATACCTGTGGTGCAAATTACAAGACTAATTCGGTTGTATGCATCTGTTTTAAGTGCAGGTATCGGGTTATCGCTCTTTTCGATGAACATGGCACGAACCACCAGCAAATAGTAATACAGGGATATGATGGTGTTGATTACAGCAATCAGTACCAGTACATAGAAACCTTGTTGTGCAGCTGCCGAGAAAATAAAGAACTTACTGAAAAATCCTGCAAACGGCGGAATACCACCCAGTGAGAACATAGCCAGCATCATGACGAAACTCAGTTTCGGGTTGGTGCTGTACAGCCCGTTATAATCAGAGATATTTAGTTTCCTAGTGCGTGTTTCGATAGCAGAAATTACACCAAAAGCAGCAAGATTGGAGAATATGTAAACGAGAACATAATAAACCAGTGTGGTCATACCGTAAGCAGTGCCACTGATAGTGGCAAGTACCAGATAACCGGCTTGAGAAATGGAAGAGAATGCCAGAAAGCGTTTGATGTTTTTCTGACGGATAGCAAAGAGGTTGGCAATAGTAATACTGACTATGATGATGCCGTACAGAATGCCCTGCCACTGGTCAATGAGATTGCCGAATACCTTATATAGCATTACTGTGAGAACAAATACCGCAGAACCTTTTGATATTACTGATAAATAAGCGGTAACACTGGTGGGTGAGCCTTCGTAAACGTCGGCAGTCCACAAGTGGAACGGAACCAGTGAAATTTTGAAGAACAAACCGACAATGAAGAATACAAATGCCATGATTTGAAGTGCATTGGCACTTATGAGTGACGGCAGATCCATAAAGTACATCGTTCCGGTTGTGCCATAAATATATGAAATACCAAACAGCATGATACCCGATGAAAAAGCGGCTGAAAGTATGTATTTTGCTCCGGCTTCTGCAGATTTATTGTCCTCTTTATCGAGTGCTGCCAGCGTTGCCATAGGAATAGAAGCCATTTCCAGACCAATGTAGAACATCAGGAAGTTGCCGCTTGAAATCATATAATACATTCCCAGCAGCGTTGTCAGTGTCAGGAAATAGTATTCGCCGCGTCTGTTGCGCTGGTTTTCCATATCGAACACGTTCTTGGCTTGCAGCAAAACGATCAGCGTACCAATGTTCAGAATGGACTTTACAACGGTCATCATCGGTGTATTCAGATACATTCCGCCAAATGCCTCACCTGCAGGATAAGGTAATATATTTAGAACCGTATGAATAGCAAAAGCAATAATAGCTACCGGCTGAAAATACTTCATGCCCTTTTTTCCTGCAATCAAATCATAAACCAGCAGGAAAAGGATGACAATCAGGAGCGAAAGCTCGTTACGCATATATAAGAAATCACTGTAATTCATAATACTTTTGGTGTAAAGTTGAAAGTCAAAGGTTCAACGTTGAAATTCAAACATTTAATATATTAATATCTTTAATTGTCAAAACTTATCTCATCAGTTGAGCAACTACATCACTCAAACTCGTACGGATCATATCCGATAGTCCCAGAGGCAGTGAACCGATGGCTGCGATGAATGCAATCAATGTTACCACGGCAATTTTTTCATACCATACTGCATCTGTGAGTGATGCATGATGTTGATCCTGTATCGGTCCATAGAGGAATTTTCCCACCATACGAAGGATATATACCGCTGTGATAACGATAGACATGGTGCTTGCAATGGTCAGTACCCGGTGGAATATATCAGGATGTTCGAATGAACCAAAGAAAATCGTCATTTCGGCAACAAAACCACTCAATCCGGGAAGACCTAATGAAGCTAACCCGCCAATCACGAAGCTCACACCCAGGAAAGGCATTATTTTCATCAACCCGCCCATTTCGGTAATCAGACGGGTATGTGTACGTCCGTAAATCATACCAATCAATGCAAAGAAAAGAGCTGTCATCAGAAAAGTACCAGATTACAGTGACTAACGGATGAATAGGCATTGATATATTTCAGATCGGTTTGGTGAATAGCGGAGAATGCTCCGTAAACCACACCAATCCCGGTCAGTATCAGGAATATCCACGAAATATCGTGAGCCGCTTCCGGCATCAGGTAAATGGCAACACGGAAACATCCGTAACCACCCAGTTTCATCAACACCCCTGCGTGAAGCATAGATACTGCTGTTGGCGCCGAAGCGTGACCATCTGGCGACCAGGTGTGGAAGGGAAATAATGCTCCCAATACACCAAAGCCAAAAAATGTCAGTGTAAAGAATAAATATTGTTGTTGTACCGGAATATGTAATTTTACAAGTTCCAGGATATTCATTGTAGAAGCGCCTGAACTGAAATAAATGCCCAGAATACCAACCAGCAGGAATGCGGACGCACCCATCAGCATCAGCGTCAGTTTCATGGCTGAGTATTCCTTACGGCCG
>JAFNAU010000202.1 GCA_017860335.1 Bacteroidota bacterium | reverse complement strand
ATTATGCTGTGAGTGAATTAGGCATCCTTTCTCATTGAATCGGGTCAGTTTCGGTTAATTTATCCGACATCGCTTTGCGGATTCGCTCTTTAATAAAAAATAATTTTCGTTTCCGACGATTTTATACACTTCGTTCAATGCGTGAACTTATAGAACCTGGCAGAATTCTAAATAATTGATGTTCAGAATCAATGCTAAAAGACTCTGCCGTTAATTCAACAGCAATTAATTCAATATCACTCAAACGCGGACAAAGAACTTGATTCGGAAAGTTACTTCTTGTCTCAAATTATTTTAATATCTCGAGAATTTTCTCGTACTTTGTGATGAAGTTGTTCATTATATTTACCTGACTGGTAATCACTTAAATATACGGATTTTATCCGGAGTGAACAACTTTTTTTATTACTTTTTTCTAAATGCACTACAGGTTAATCATACTTATTCTAATGTCATCAACTATCCACAAAGTAAAAAGTAAAAAACAAAAAAGTTTTTCTTAACAGCCTTTACATTCAGCAAAAAAAAATTAAATCAAAATTTCAAATTTATAGAATCACTAATGTTAATCTTAAATAATTATGACTTCACGCAGAGATTTTTTACGTAACAGCGCAATGGCATTTGCAGGGCTTGCAATAAGCAAAAGTGCTTTTGGAAATCTATTGTCACCGGCATCATCTTCGAAGGTATCGTCATTACAACCGTCTGATATTACTTATGTAAGCAAACGTCCGATACTGGCAAAACGCAATTTCACTTCAAAAGCAGTGGAGGAAATTATAGATCAGATTAAGCCAAAAATCAAAAATCCGAAATTGGCCTGGATGTTTGAAAACTGTTATCCAAATACATTGGACACAACAGTGGAATTTGAAATGAAGAACGGTCGTCCTGATACCTTTGTTATCACTGGCGACATAGAAGCAATGTGGTTGCGCGATTCATCGGCACAGGTTTTCCCTTATTTGCCTTTGGCTTCGAAAGACAGTCAGTTGAGTCTTATGATTGAAGGGATTATCCGTCGTCAAAGTTGGTGTATCAATCTTGATCCGTATGCAAATGCTTTCAATAAAGGAGCTACCGGAAGTGAGTGGGATAAGGATCATACTAAAATGATTCCCGAATTGCACGAACGCAAGTGGGAAATCGATTCGCTGTGTTATCCTATTCGTTTGGCATATTATTATTGGAAGAAAACCGGAAATACATCCATGTTTGACGAGAGCTGGAAAAGTGCCATGAAACGCGTGTACGAAACTTTTGTGGAACAGCAACGCAAAAAGGGAACAATGGATACCTCCTATTCATTTACCCGTGACACCGATAAACAGAGCGACACAGTTCTCAATAAAGGATTTGGAAGCCCGGTTAACCCGGTTGGTTTAATATGTTCTTCTTTTCGTCCGTCGGACGACTCTACGCTTTTTAGTTTCTTGATCCCGTCTAACTTGTTTGCAGTGGAAGCACTGAACCAATTGGCTGAAATATCCAATAAGGTTACCGGTGATGTCAGTTTTAGTTCCAAATGTAAGGCTTTAGCCAGAGAGGTATTTCTGGCAGTCAACAAATATGGAATTGTCACTCACTCAAAATACGGAAAAGTTTATGCTTACGAAGTGGATGGTTTTGGCGGACATGTTTTTATGGACGATGCCAATGTGCCTAACTTATTAGGTTTACCTTATCTTTGTTCATTTATCAAAGTATCTGATCCGATTTATATAAACACACGCCGCCTGGTTCTTGGCAGCGACAACCCCTATTTTTTCAAAGGAAAAGCAGCTGCCGGCGTAGGTGGTCCACACGTAGGTCTCGATTGGATATGGCCAATGAGCTTTATCATGCAGGCACTTACTTCTACGGATGAACATGAAATTAGTGAATGTATTCAGACACTTATACGCACCGACGCCGAAACAGGATTTATGCACGAAGCTTTTCATAAGGATAATCCCATGAAATTCTCTCGTCCGTGGTTTGCCTGGGCAAATACATTGTTTGGAGAACTGATAATTAAAGTTGCCAATGAGCACAAATCGCTTTTGTCAATCTAAGCAAAATTCAAATAAGTTTAATTCAATAATATCTACAAAATAATGAAAAAGAGTTTTTTATTTATAATTCTACTGTTTGTAGTTTTTCAAAACGGGAATGCACGATCGAAAGATCTTGCACAGTATGTTGATCCGTACATAGGAACGGGCGATCATGGTCATGTGTTTCTTGGGGCTCATGTTCCCTTTGGTGCGGTTCAGGTTGGACCTAATAATTATGTAAAAGGCTGGGATTGGTGCTCGGGTTATCATTATTCCGACAGTATAGTAACCGGATTTTCGCAAATGCATCTTAGTGGTACCGGCATTGGAGATTTGGGTGATATCCTGATGATGCCATATACAGGTAAACTGATGACAAGCCCGGGTACAGTGAAAGCTCCTTTGTCAGGTTGGGCTACAACATATACACACAAAGATGAAGTAGTGAAGCCCGGCTATTATTCTGTGAACCTGAAGGCTTATTCGATAAAAGCAGAACTGACAGCTACAGAGCGTGTTGCGCTACACAAATACACTTTTCCGCAATCTTCATCGGCTCACATAAGCATCAATCTGGCAATGGGTATTGGTTGGGATAGACCGGTCAAAACCTTCATCAAAAAGGTGGATGCCACTACTTATACCGGATACCGTTACTCCACAGGTTGGTCGGTAGATCAACGGTTATATTTTGCTATCAAACTCTCGCGTGCTGCCGATGCAACTGAGCTGTTTAACGGCAAAAAGCCACAAAAAGGAATTGAACTGGATGGAGATTCTGCTGTGGCGGTGTTGAGTTTTAAAACAAAAGCAAAAGAAGTGATCATGGTCAAAGTCGGTGTGTCGCCTGTAAGCGAATCGAATGCTTTGGCTAATATTACTGCGGAAATTCCGGCATGGAATTTTCAACAAGTAGCCGATAATGCTTATGCAAAATGGAACAAGGAATTAGGTCGGGTTTCTGTTGAATCAAAAGATATTCATCAGCTGAGAATATTCTATACCGCTTTGTATCATTTGTTTACTGCTCCTGTTTTGTTCAACGACCACAATGGAGATTACAGAGGCACAGACAAAAAAGAATATAAAAATCCCGGATTCCAAAACTATACCGTTTTCTCGTTGTGGGATGTATATCGTGCAGCACAGCCTCTTTATACCATCATTCAGCCCGACCGTGTTCCTGACATGGTACAGTCGTTACTTGCTATTTATAAGCAACAAGGTAAATTGCCTATCTGGCCTTTGATGGGTTCCGAAACAGATTGCATGGTTGGTTATCCGGCAGTGCCTGTTATTGCCGATGCATATTTTAAAGGATTCAAAGGCATTGACCCTGAATTGGTATTTGAAGCAATGAAAGCATCTTCTATGCGCGATGATTATGGAGTTAATCACTTAAAAACAAGAGGCTATATACCTGCAGATAAAGAAAAGGAATCGGTTTCTAAAGCATTGGAATATGCTCTGTCCGATTGGGCAATTGCTCAACTTGCTCAGAAGCTGGGCAAACAAAGTGACTATGAGTATTATTCAAAACGTGCAAAAGCATATACACAGTATTTCGATCCGAAGACTGGTTTTATGCGTCCAAAGCTCGACAACGGCTCATTCCGCGAACCGCTTGATCCGTTCAAGTCGATTCATGAGTGGGGAGATTATACCGAAGGAAATGCATGGCAATACACCTGGTTAGTTCCTCAGGATGTGGAAGGTCTTGTGAGTCTGTTTGGTGGAGAAAAACCGTTTGTTCGGAAACTCGATAGCCTGTTTGTTGTTCAGGGAGGTCTGGGAGCAGAAGCATCACCTGATATCTCCGGTTTAATTGGTCAATATGCTCATGGTAATGAACCGAGTCATCACATTGCCTATTTATATTCTTACATAGGACAACAATGGAAAACGGCTGAAAAGATTCGATATATTCTCGAAAACAGGTACTTTGATAATCCGGCTGGACTGAGTGGTAACGAAGACTGTGGCCAGATGTCAGCCTGGTATATTCTTTCGTCTTTAGGTTTTTATCAGGTTAATCCGGCCGGAGCTTGTTTTGTATTTGGTTCTCCTTCGTTCGACAA
>JAFNAU010000201.1 GCA_017860335.1 Bacteroidota bacterium | reverse complement strand
AACAGGACTTTCAGTTGCCGGTTTGGTTTTCCGGATGTAACTGTTGCTGAATAATCCGTGATACTGTTCCGAGAACCGGGTCATGATATCCATCTCATCTGTCGAGGAGCCTGAAATGATGCAGTTTTCAAAAACAGTTTCCATGGGAATGATGCGGTTCAGTTCCATGATCATCACTGCAGCATAATTTTCGCGTGCTGATGGTTGTATGCGTACGTTGGTACTGTTGAAATAGTTAGCAATTGTAGTATGGATAAAAGTATGTTTGCCCCCGTTGAGATAAACAGAGTATGCTCCGGTATTTGAAATTTCGGTATTTGCCACGAGCACATCGGCGTTCTGTACCACCAGTCCATATTTCAGAAAGTTGTGAATCCGGCAGTTAGTCATTTCGAGCAAAGGGCGTTTGTTGCGGTTCTGATTGGAAAGGTAAACTCCGGCATAACCGCTGTTCATCGTCACATAGTTGAGTTTATGTTTCCCCTCTTCATTAAGCAGCAATACCCCTCCCCACTGGTTTGAAACATAATTATACGGAATGTCGGTAAAAATGCGATCCGTGCGGTCGCCACGCAGCAGTACCGGAAGTTCGCGGGTGCCATTGGCAATCAGATTGCCATAAACCACCAGGCTTACCTGATTATGAAAATACAGACGGCATCCCGGATTGAGTGTTAGTGTTTTCGCGGTATCGACCACCAGATCACCGTACACCAGGTATGGTTTTTCACCGGTGAGTGTGGTATCATTCCGGATGGTTCTGTTGCTGAGTATCTCCATATCCTGTCCGTAAGCAAGGAGTTTCACATCCTGACGGTTCGAGTTTGTGAGAAAAACGATAGAATCTTTTACGAATACAGCTGCATTTGTTCTAAGCGGATCGATGGTCACTTCTACAAAAACAAACAGACTGTCGCCGGCGCGAAGTTCTATGTCGGTAAACTGGTTAGTCTTACTGGTGCTACCATCCACATTAATCCGGTAGGGAGAGTTTGCACCCATACCCAGTCCGATAGCCGAAATCTTCAGGTTCTTTTTGTTCGGGTTATAAACCTTGATTTGCGAAGTGGAACTGCCAATGGTAGTAAAAACCGTATCGAACTGCAGTGTATCAACCGAAAAATCCAGTTTAAGACTTGTATCGGCCGAAATGCTCTCGTCAATACATGAAGGAATTAGCATCTGTACAACAAGTGCAACTATTACAAAAAACAGTATATGATGGATTTTATGGAAGAACATAGGATGCGGTTACGATGATTTATTCTTTGAAAACATAAACTGTTACAAATTATTTTCCGGCAAATTTACTTAAAAAAGACGCTATAATCATAATTATCAGTTATATTTGTAACAATTATTCACTCCTAAAACTGATAACATCATGGCAAGCCGCAGAAAACTGAAAAAAACAATGCAGTTCATTGCATCAGAGTTAATCACCGACGTTTTTTTCAAAACATTACTTTCAAAAAAAGATGTATCCGAAAAAGCAGACATTCTGGCAGTTGATATTTCGAAGATGGCCACCGAATTCAGGGCACGGGCCGATCATTACGACAGTAAAAACAACCCGAAACTGGTAAAAGATTATTACCGGAAAGTTTACTCCGACTGGAATGCGGCAGTGGAAAAAATGATAAAAGATATTGATGAGTTATAGCTGATTTTTTATATTCGATTGTATATCAAACATCTAACTCTGTAACAGAAAAAAGTGGAAAACCCGTAAGAGTTTTCTACTTTTTTTATTTCAACTGATTATTCAGGCCAGATTATATTCGCGTTTATAGGCCAGCATCACCAGCATGGTTACAATTGGTATGAGCATAAAGCCACCCAGCAGGTAATAAATGGGTATTCCGAGCAGGAAAGTAAATATCTCGCTGATTACTTCGCGCACATCCACCAGTGCAAATGTAACCAGACATCCCAATGCCGTAAACATAAGAATTATCCATCCTGTTTTTGGCTCTTTTTCAGGCAACCGGAGCATCACTTTTTGGGTAAACCCATTATCTGCTATTTCCGGTTTGTTTTGGCTGAAAAAAGATTTTAATAATTTATCATCGTTAGTTTCCATAGCCTTCTTGTCTTAAAAATTTTCCCATCTTTTCTTTTCCCTTCAGAATGTTTGTTTTCACAGTACCCAGCGGGATGTTCATGATTTTTGAAATTTCCCTGTGAGTTTTATCTTCCATATAACAAAGAAGAATTGCGGCCTGTTCATCTTTACGCAACAATTTCAATGCTGCAAAAATATCATTTTTTTCGGCAGAATATTCTGTTTCGGTGCTGTATTTTTTGTCCAGCTCAGCAATATTCAGATCGTCGTATCCCCGTTTTACGCGCACCGAGTCGTAAAATGTATTGTAAGCAATGCGATACAGCCAGGTTGAAAATGCCGAAATACCCTGAAAAGAGCGAATGTTGAGATATGCTTTGATAAATGTTTCCTGCGCCAGATCATCGCTTAACATGGTATCGCCCATGGTGAGATTAATCAAAAATCTGCGTATGGGCGATTGATACTTCTGAACCAGGCGGTCGAACGCACGGTGGTCATCAGCGATAACCACCTGCGATACCAAAAGCATATCTTCAGCTTTATTCATTCGTTGTCGGAGTAGTATTGGCGTTCTCGTCTTTCGGTCTTTCAACCAGATAGGCAATCAGTATTCCAAGTCCGACAAATGCCGGTATAATTCCGAACAAAAATAGATTTTCTTCTCTTACAACAAAGGAACCAATTACGATTGCAATGCCCACCCCGAGCCATACCAGACCACTTTGCAAGCGTGAAGTTCTCTTTTTGGGCTCTTCGAAAAAGCTTTGAGGCAGAGGTTGTCCGAGTTCAAGCGCTTTCATGGAGATATCGTAACGCTGTTTGGCTTTTTTCGCACTCTCACTGGATGCAAAATAGACAATTAAAATTACCATGATAAATGGCGCCAGACAAATAAGTACCAGTCCTAATCCAGAAAACGGCATATTGTTTTTACCCTGCTCGTTCAGTCGCATTGTTTCGAGATCCATCAGCTGCTTTGCATCCAGCTTTTTCAGCAGGATTGCTTCTCTGGCGTCCAGATCTTCATTCATATAGAGCTGTTCGAGACTATCTGTCGTAACAGCTTTTGCTGTATCCTGTTTCGCCTGGTCCTGAGCTGCCATGCTGCCCACCAGCAGAAATACTCCTAATAAAAAAATACCTAATCGTTTCATTTTTAGTCTTTCAGTTTAATTTGGTTTGTAAATATAATCGTTGTTTATGAATTAGACGAATGAAAACATGTTTTGGATTTAAAAACAATAAAAATTTTCTCCATTCTGCTTCGTTCCTCACATTTATATTTATTTACCAATTGAATAACAACAAATTACACTATCAAAGAAATAACAGAATAATTTTATTAATTCAAAAAGAAATCCGCTCACTATTCACATGGTAAGCGGATTGTTAAACAAAATGCAAAACTAAATATGGGATAAACAATTTATTTCTTTAAGATGAATCCTGTTCAAATTTATTGACGAATAAAACAGGGAAATATTACGTTGTTTTATAGTTTTTAAATGCCATAACTATATATCAGACGATTCTGATAACCTTTACGGATTTAAACGGGCTGGAAAATATTTTATTAATTTTCCCTCCAAGAAAACTACAAAATATCATTTTGTCAGCAACAAAGACATAAAATGAATTGTTTTGAAAATATTTTACATTTTCCCTTTGATGTTTTCTTAATTTGCTTTACATTTGTAAAGCAAATACAGTATTAACCATAAAAACACATTAATATGGACTTTCAGAATTATCCTGCAGAACCTTTCCGCATAAAAAGTGTGGAATATGTAAAAATGAACACACGGGAAGAACGCGAAGCAGTCATCAAAAAAGCGGGATTCAATACCCGGCAGCCGGAATTTTTACCACCTCTACCAGACCGTACAGGAATATTTCGGTTTTAAATACATGGTTCCCACCCATCAGGGACGGGCAGCCGAGAATATTCTGTCGCAAATAGCCATCAAGCCCGGGCAGTATGTTCCGGGCAACATGTATTTCACCACTACCCGATTCCATCAGGAAAAGAATGGAGGAATTTTTATGGATATTATCCGCGATGAAGCACATGATGCCAGTCTCAATGTTCCGTTTAAGGGAAATATTGATCTGAAAAAACTCGAAAAACTGATAATGGATAAAGGGGCTGATAAGATTGCATACGTTTGTCTGGCAGTAACTGTGAACCTGGCAGGTGGACAGCCCGTATCGATAAAAAACATGCGCGAAGTGCGCGAACTCACCCGTAAACACGGCATAAAAGTATTCTATGATGCCACCCGCTGCGTAGAAAATGCCTATTTTATCAAAGAACAGGAAGAGGAATTTAAAGATAAAAGCATAAAGGAAATCGTACATGAAATGTTCAGCTATGCCGACGGATGCACC
>JAFNAU010000200.1 GCA_017860335.1 Bacteroidota bacterium | reverse complement strand
ATATTTCAACTAAACAACAGATAGCCAGTTTATATTTACATTGTTTCTTAAACAGTTTCTAAGTCAGCGAATAACTTTTTTGGGGGGAGCTAATTTACATTAATTAACAGTAATCAATGCTTCATCAATTTTTGTGTTTTCACTTTAATTGTGTGGATAAAAATTATTACTAGTTATTTTTAAAAATAAAAGTGAGTTTTATTTGATTTTTTTCTTAACTTTCCAAATCTTTACTCCATAAATATCAATAAAATAAGATAAAACACGATATCTAACGAAATCCGGAATGCGTCTTATTAACAGTTGAACGTTTTATAGATCAGAATATCAGCAACAAAAAACACAAAAATATTTAATTTACCAGATCGTTTAAGGTATAAGATGTTAACCAGAAAAGAGTATTTCTCTTTTGTTGGTTTTAAAAAGAAGAACATTTGTATTTTACCCAAGAAATAGCTAATACTCAAAATAAAATAATTGCTTAATAAAAATTTGTATTGATCTACAATAACTTAACAATAACCTTTATACACTTTGAAAAGTGTGACAGTGTAGGTAAAAACAGGACAATTTTCGATGAAGCATTATCACCGGAGAAGACGAGAGAAAACAGACACAAGAAAACAATCAGTAACCAGGAATATTTAATTCATTAATAACGACAATATGTGAATATTTAAGATAACCTTTAATCTGAAAATATTTGTTGCGATTTCAATTCTGATTAGCTCCACCCTGCATAAACACTAAAGATTGGATTTGATTCCCTGCAGGCATTTTTTTTAGTTTTAAAAAGTTCTAATCTCCAGTCATTTGCACTGAAATAAAAGCCAGAGATGTTGCATTGGTGGAAATATCAGTAACAAAACAAAGAAAACCAATACATTATGACAACAGCTATTGTGATTATTATTTGTCTGTTATTATTGGCAGCTTATTTTTTTGACCTGGTATCACCAGGAATAAAAATTCCTACCGTGATACCGCTTTTAATACTGGGTTGGGGAATAAAGCAACTTTCTGTGTATTTAGAAATTGAAATTCCGGATCTGACAGCCATACTACCGGTGTTAGGAACCATCGGGCTAATATTGATAGTACTCGAAGGTTCCCTGGAACTGGAAATAAACAAAAAAAAGCTGCCATTGATTGGAAAATCATTGCTGATTTCGCTGCTGCCCATGTTCTTATTAAGCTTCATTCTTGCTTTTTCGTTTCAATATGTAAGCCATATTTCTTTTAAGGACAGTCTGATAAATGCTGTCCCATTTTCCATTATCAGCAGTGCAATTGCCATTCCAAGTGTGAAAAGTCTGTCAAAAGCAGATAGTGAATTTGTGATTTATGAAAGCAGTCTGTCAGATATTTTCGGTATCTTGTTTTTTAATTTTATCCTCCTCAATGAAACTATTTCAACAAATTCGTTCATTGATTTTGTTTTACAGTTACTGGTGGTTTTAGTTATTTCTTTAATTGCTACAATCGGACTATCGTTCTTACTGAGCAAAAGCAAACATCACATTAAATTTGTCCCTATTATTATATTCGTTATTTTAATTTATGAAAGTTCAAAAGTTTTCCATTTACCAGGTTTGGTTTTTGTTTTACTTTTTGGCTTGTTTATCGGCAACATCGACGAGTTAAAGCAATTCAAGTGGTTAAATGGAGTTGACCCCGAGAACTTAAATAAAGAAGTTCATAAATTCAAAAGTATTGTCGTTGAAGGCACTTTTCTGATCAGAACCTTATTTTTCATTCTGTTTGGTTATCTGATTGAAACCTCAGAGTTATTAAACACCAAAACGCTTTATTGGGCAATAGGAATTGCAGCCGGAATATTTTTAGTGCGGTGGATATTTTTAAAATTAGCTAAAGTCCCCCTAATTCCACTGCTTTTCATTGCTCCCCGAGGATTGATAACCATACTTCTTTTTTTATCAATTACACCATTGCAAAACATCCCATTTGTAAATAAGTCACTTGTAATTCAGGTAATAGTCATTACCGCACTGATAATGATGCTTGGATTGATAAAAACGCCAAAAAGCACAAATAACTTATCCGAAAATGGAGAAACAGAATTTTAACCCTTAAAACTCAAAACCAGATGACGACGGAAGAAAATGTTTTTTATACACCAAGAAGTTACAAGACCATTGAATTGTGGAAGAATGTGACTGATGAACAATGGAATGATGCCAACTGGCAATTGAAAAATTCGATACGCACTGTTGACCAGTTGAAAAAAGTGATTAAATTAAATCCTTTTCAGGAAAGTGAAATTGAAAGGACATTAATTACCTTAAAAAACGAAGGTAAAGAACCTTTGCGTATCACGCCTTACTACGCTTCACTCATGAAAGAAGACCCGTTTCACCCCGTGATGTTGCCAGGCGAGAAATCGAAAAAACGCATTGACCCAATTTTCTGGCAAAGCGTACCCACCCCTGCCAATTTGCTTTTTCCCGACACAGGTCTTGAAGGAGCTATGAACGAAAGCTCACGGAGTTATGGTGCTGTTTATCAACGGTATCCAAACCGGGTGGCACTTTTTGTTGCCGAAAACACCAGTTGTGCTTCTTATTGTGTTCATTGCCAAAGGGCAAAATCGTTAGACAGCTCGGTAGATGTAAATATTACTGAAATTAATAAAGGATTATTTTATATCAGTTACAATAAAAATATTAACGAAGTACTTGTAACCGGGGGCGATGCCCTCAGAATAAGCAAACCGCGTTTGCAATACGTGCTGGAAGAATTGAGCAGAATACCTCACCTTCGTTCCATACGAATTGCAACCCGTGTTCCGGTGGTAATGCCAATGGGAATTACTGATGAATTGCTGGAATTAATAAAAGTTTCTGCCAATAAATACAACCCCGGAGCTGAAAAATACGTGTATTTCATGACACACATCAATCATTATCATGAAATTACCGAAGACTTAGCCCTTGCCGTTAAAAAAATTCGTAATCACGGTTTTACTATCAGAAATCAAACCGTGCTGTTAAATCATGTCAATGACTATTACAAAACCCTGGCAGAAACGTTCAGACGAATGTTTTGGATTGGCGTTCACCCTTATTATTTATTGCAATGTCATAAAGAAAAAGGGATTGTACATTTTATTACACCTATACAGATCGGGAAAATCTACATGAAACATTTACAGGGCTGGATTTCGGGTGTTACTGTTCCCCGATATGCTGCCAATATTGAAGGCGGCGGCGGGAAAGTGCTGTTAATGCCTTCGGGGCACGATACATTGAATGTTGATACAAATATTGACGATAAAATTTCGGAAAGTTACGCAACCATAAATACCTGGGATGATAAAAAAATCTTCCGCTACGAAGCGCTGGGTAGAACGTCGCAAGAAGAATTTGACAATGGCGTTAAAATTATGGATGCATTTATTGGCAGAAAAGGGGTGTTTTTGCCTAAACTAATCATTGTTGACAGGAAAGGAAAACACATTGAAACCACTAACCGTACGAAATTACCCACGTTAGAAAAAATAAAAAAATCAGAACTTTTGGGATATGATTTGTATAACAAAGATATGCCTCTGACTAATCCGGCCGAAATATCGGATGAGTTGGAAGAAAAATTCAAGACATCAAAGTACGGAAAAGATTAAATAAATCACTAATCTATCAGGCATGAATCACCTGAATGTAGTGGTTTGAAAATATATTCACCCATTATCCGGAATTTCTGAAAACATTCGTACATTTGTTTCATTTCGGAATAAAATAACAGCAGAACAACAATGAAACGAACCGAAGACACAAACTCAAATATGTTTCTTCTGAACAATTCACCGGTTGACGACTTTTCGGGATTTTCAACGGCAGAATTGCATTAGTTATTTTACGACAATTTTGTAACAAATTACGCGTTCGGATTAGCGTAACATATCATTAAATCAGTAAATAAAACATGAATAGTAAGGTAGCAATAGTCCGGTGTTGTTCTTACGACACGAAAGAAGTAAGAATAGCCGTTTCGCGTGGAATGGAATTAATGGGTGGTGTAGAAACCTTCGTAAAACAGGGTGAAAAAATACTGTTGAAAGTAAACCTGCTGGTAGGTGAAGTTCCCGAAAAGTGTGTGAATACACATCCTGCGGTATTCCGGGCAGTAGC
>JAFNAU010000199.1 GCA_017860335.1 Bacteroidota bacterium | reverse complement strand
TCGGCTCGTTGGTTTTCATATTGAATACCCGCCCTTTAATCGTTCCTTCCTGAGCAAAAGAGGAAAGAGCAATCATTATTAAAGCTGTTAGCAGAAGTAATTTTCTCATATTTCGTTATTTTTTATTATTTGTGGTTTAAGGTGTGTTAAAGATAATGTGTTTTTTTTTGAAATAATCCTTTGTGTAATCAATTGTTGCAAGTAATATATTCCTATTTCTGATAATTTATTCCTGTTGATAATTTTTATTCAACTGATTTAAGGAGTTCAATCAATGCGTTTAGTTGTGACTTCAACTTGTTTATTTCTTCAATATTGGTCTTATTCGGATCTATCTTTAATTTTTGAACCAACCTCATCGGAATGATAGCTGCTGCTTCCTGCATTATCTTGCCCTTTTCGGTCAGTTTAACCATAACTTTCCGGTGATCTGTTTCGGAAGGAATACGGTTTATCAGTTCCATGGTTTCCATCCTTTTCAGCAGTGGTGTGACTGTGTTAGTGTTTAATACCAGCTTATCGGCGATTTCTATGACCGAAAGTTCTTCGAATTCCCACATCACCATCATCACCAGATATTGCGGATAGGTTATTCCAAGAGCATCCAGGTCATCCTGATATGCTCTTGTTATCAGTCTCGATACCGCATAGAAAGGAAAACAAAGTTGGTTTTCCAGTTTTAACTGTTCGTATGCCATGTTCTGTTTATTTATTTGTTCAGTAAAGTTTCAATATCCTTACGTAATTGCTCGGGTTTGGTCAGTGGCGAAAAACGTTTGTACGGATTGCCGTTGCGGTCAACCAGAAATTTAGTGAAATTCCATTTGATTTCATTACCCGGAAAACCTTTCAGTTCTTTTTTCAGATATTTGTAGATTGGGTGGGCGGTAGAACCATTTACATCAATTTTTGAGAACATCTGGAAGCTTACGCCGTAGTTGATCAGACAGTTTTCCGAAATATCTTTCGCGTTACCGGGTTCCTGATTGGCAAACTGGTTGCACGGGAAGCCCAGAATCACCAGTCCTTTGTCCTTATACTCTTTATGCAGTTTTTCAAGTCCTTCGTACTGCGGGGTCAGGCCACATTTGCTGGCGGTATTTACTACTAATACAACTTTCCCTTCATACGATTTCATGCCTATTTCTTTGCCTTGCAAAGAGTTTGCTTTGAATTGATAGAAGTCATTTATCATATTTGTTTTTTATTAGAATTGGTATTTATGTCGTTTGCGACACAAAAATAACAATGTATCGTGCGCGATACAAATAAATAAATAAATAAAAACATAGATTAACATACAGCAACAAAAGTGAGTGAGTCATTTTGGCAGTATGTAAATTATTTATAAGTCTGTTTATGGATGGCAAAATTATTCAGAATAAAAAAATGGTTTCATAAATAATATGAAACCATTTTCATGATACAAACCCTATGTTGTAGAAAAAAGTAGTTTATACAATTCCCTGAGCGAGCATGGCTTTGGCAACTTTGAGGAAACCTGCCACATTGGCGCCTTTCATGTAGTTGATGTAACCGTCCGGTTGTTTTCCGTATTTTACACATTGTTCGTGGATGTCGCTCATAATTTGCTGAAGTCTGTTGTCAACTTCGGAAGCGCCCCACGACAGGTGCATGGCATTCTGCGTCATTTCAAGTCCCGAAGTAGCAACACCACCAGCATTGACAGCTTTACCCGGTCCGTACATGATTTTATGTTCGATAAAGAGGTCGATGGCTTCTGGAGTACAACCCATGTTCGAAACTTCAGCAACACAGAGGGTGCCGTTGTTGATAATATTTCGTGCATCCTCGCCATTGAGTTCGTTTTGGGTGGCACAGGGAAGGGCAATGTCTACTTTTACTTCCCATGGTTTGCGGTTGGGAACGAACTGGGCACCGAATTCTTCGGCGTAAGGCGCAACCACATCGTTGCAGGTGGCACGAAGTTCGAGCAGATAATCAATTTTCTTGCCGCTGATGCCATTTTCGTCGTAGATATAACCATCCGGTCCTGAAATGGTAACAACTTTTGCACCCATTTCGGTAGCTTTGATTATGGCTCCCCAGGCTACATTGCCAAATCCTGATACAGCAACAGTTTTTCCTTTAATATCATGACCGGCGGTTTCGAGCATTTGTTTTACAAAATATAAAGCTCCGAAACCGGTGGCTTCCGGACGGATGAGCGAACCTCCGAATTCAAGATTTTTGCCTGTCAATACACCCGTATTCATTTGTGCCAGCTTGCGGTACATGCCATAGAGGTAGCCTATTTCACGTCCACCAACTCCTATGTCGCCGGCAGGTACGTCGGTATCAGCACCGATATGACGCCAGAGTTCGAGCATAAATGACTGACAGAAACGCATGACTTCGGCATCCGATTTTCCGCGCGGATTGAAGTCCGAACCGCCTTTGCCACCGCCCATTGGCAGGGTAGTCAGTGCATTTTTGAATATCTGTTCGAATCCCAGGAATTTCAGAATGGAAAGATTGACCGAAGGGTGAAAGCGTAATCCGCCTTTGTAGGGACCAATTGCATTGTTGAATTGCACCCGGTAACCTATATTTAGCTGTACTTCGCCCCGGTCATCGACCCAGGGTACTTTGAAAGTGAATATCCGGTCGGGCTCAACAAGACGCTCGGCAATTTTTGCTTTTTCAAATTCGGGATGTTCATTATAAACTTCCTCGATGGTCATCAGTACTTCGCGTACAGCTTGCAGGTATTCCTGTTCACCCGGATGTTTGGCTTCGAGTTGCTGCATTAATTTCTCCAGATTCATGATTGTAGGATTATTGAGTTATATGTTTTTTTTGAAAAATATAAATTTCAGATTTTGTGTTTTTCAGAATGTAATGCTTTCAGTTTGAATTTGATAAAAAATGATAATTTGTAACATTATGATAGTGAAAAGCTGTTATTTCAAAATTTAATTTACAAAATGTACTGTTTGTGACAAATCGGAACTTTTGCTTGCTTACATTTAGATTACGGTGCAAGTTTAAATGTTTTATTTGTGATAATCAAATTTTTTGAAGTATTTTTGAGAATTATTTTTCAGAAAAATCTGTTTTCAAGTATGAATAATTACTTCACCCGGATTTGATTTGGAAAAATTCCTTAAGTGGCAAAAAATCGGTTGATTTTTTTTATTCGACAGGCGGAAATTTTAAATTTGAAAATATGAACACAAACAGCATAAAAAAACTTTATTTTAAAGATACGTCATTTGCCAGTCTAATGCGGCATCGTATATACAATATTTTGCTGTATGCCAGCAAGTACGATGCATTTATGCTGGAAGAAGACGGACGTGTGGACGAACAGATATTTAATGAATATGTATCGCTGAATTTACGTTATCCGCCGCGTTTTACACTGGTAGCCAGCGAAGAAGAAGCCAATCAGGCATTGAAAGAACGTACCTATGAGCTGATTATTTCCATGCCGAGCGGCGACAGCATTAATCCGTTCCGCTGGGCGAAGGAAGTGAAAATTAACCATCCGGATATACCTATCGTTATACTGACACCCTTCTCGAGAATGGTATCGCAGCGTATTGCCAACGAAGACCTGAGCGCTATTGACTATGTTTTTAGCTGGCTGGGCAACTCTGACCTGCTGCTGGCTATCGTAAAACTTGTCGAGGACCGGATGAATGTGGAAGAAGATGTGGATTCGGTCGGTGTACAGGTTATACTTTTTGTGGAAGATTCTATCCGGTTGTATTCATCTATTTTGCCGCATTTATATAAATATGTATTTGTACAGTCGCGTTCGTTTATGACCGAAGCCCTCAACGACCACGAGCAGATGCTTCGTATGCGCGGACGACCCAAGATTATGCTTGCCCGCAATTACGAAGAAGCCATGAAGATTTATTCGCGGTATAAAAATAATATGCTGGGAGTAATCACCGATGTTAGTTTTATGCAGAACGGTGTGAAAAATCCCCGTGCTGGAAGCTTTTGTCAGTAAGAACTCCAAAACACAGTTGCTCGAACTGCGCCAGATAATTACCAATAATTTTGGCTTTGGCGACTTTGAGTTTGTAAATCCGGTTACCGGTGAGGTGGAGTCGCGGATTGAAAACCTGCGGGGTTTGCAGGATATTATTTTCAAAATTTCTGAAGACACTCTGTTTTATCATGTATCGCAGAATAATATTTCGCGCTGGTTATATTCCAGAGCCATGTTTCCGCTGGCTGAGTTTCTGAAAAACATACATGTGGACACCAAGGAAGAAACAGACATGAACAGGGTGCGTCAGATTATTTTTGATGCTATTGTGACTTATCGGAAAATTAAAAACCGTGGTATTGTTGCTGTTTTTCAGCGTAACAGGTTTGACCAGTATTCCAATTTTGCAAGAATAGGCGATGGATCCATGGGTGGTAAGGGACGAGGACTTGCCTTTCTGGATTCGATGATTAAGT
>JAFNAU010000198.1 GCA_017860335.1 Bacteroidota bacterium | reverse complement strand
AGGCAATGTTTCAATTCCGTTTTCGGCACAACCACACGAACCTTTTGCTGCAACTTCCACTTCTAGTTTTTTAGCAGCTTTTTCAGTAAAGTTAGGAAATTGATTGGTGCCAAGCAGCGCTTCCCTGCGACTGGAAACTGCTTTCAAACGGTTAGCAGCAGTAGCTTTGATGGTTTGTTGAACCGTTCCTGATTTCACTGCTTCGAAGAAACCGTCTTTATCTTCCACTTCGAGGAAAAGTTTCCAGGCTTGTAAAGCTATTTCTTTGGTCAGGTTTTCGATATAATACGAACCGGCAGCCGGATCTGTTACTTTGTCAAAATGACTTTCTTCCTTCAACAATAATTGTTGATTACGGGCAATGCGTTCTGAGAAGTCGTCCGGAGTTTTGTAAGCAATGTCGTAAGGCAACACTGTGAGCGAGTCAACACCTGCAATAGTGGCACTCATGGCTTCTGTCTGAGTACGAAGCATATTTACATTAGCATCAAATACCGTCATGTTAAATTCGGTAGTTTCGGCATGAATACGCATTTTGGCCGCACATTTGCAAATACCGTCAACTGTATTCGGGCAGTCGGGGCGGAGACATTTTGGCTGGTAAGCATCTACAATGAGTGCCCACAACATACGTGCTGCACGGAATTTTGCAATTTCCATAAAATAATTGCTTCCCACGCCAAAATTGAATTTGATTTTTTTTGCAGCTATCGAAGGCTCAACACCAGCTTCAATCATATCAGAGAGATATTCGTTACCCCAAGCTAATGCATAACCGAGTTCCTGAGTACAATAAGCACCGGCGTTGCTCAGAGTTACTGCATTGACACCGATCACTTTATAGAAAGGTAATCCGGCAGCAGCTTCAATCGTTGCTTTGGCTTTTTCGATAATAACTTCTTTGGTCAGGTTCTTTCCCTTCAACAACATGCGGTTGATGGGGTCAAAATTAACCGAACCAAGCAATTTTGTCGGGTCGGCATAATAATCATTTGCTTTGAAATAATCTGTCAGGATGGTGAGCAGTTCAGCTGCTTTGCTGATGCAGATTGTGAAGTTAAGTTCTACGGCTGTTGGAACAATGTTTTTCAATAATGTGGCAATGTACTCAGCGTTCAGATCTGCTTTACTGAGTTTGAAGCCCAGTGAAGTAACTCCCTTATTGAGCAAATCCAGTGCTTTTGTATTGGCTTCTCCGGCATTTTTCACGTCGATGTTCTGGCGAACGAGCCATTCATTGTCGGCTTTCGTGCTTCTTACAAAAGGGAAAGCACCTGGTTTAACATTGGTTGTGTTTAATCCTTCAATATCATCAGCCCTGTAAAAAGGCTTTACATCAAACCCTTCGTTGGTTTTCCAAACGAGCCTTTTATTAAAATCGGCTCCTTTCAGGTCTTTTGTAATGACTTCCATCCATTTTTCTGTAGAAACGGGTGGAAAATCTGTCAGTAAATTTAGTTTTTTGTCTGCCATAATATATATTTATTTCAAATTTAGTTTCAAACTATAAGCTATACAACAATTGTCGATTTAAACAGTTTAAGAAGGCTTGTTGTAAGGCTTTTAAGAGTGCAAATTTACCAAAATATGTTCATTTAACAGTGACTTTTAATGAAATATTAAACTGAGTGTCAAAATTTTTTGCTTCGAAAATATCGAATTAATAATATTTAATTTACCTTTACCCTTTCTCATAAAAGTTGCATTATTTTACAGATTATTATCGATTACTTTTTCAGAACAGGGCATTAAAGAATTATCAATTAATCAATATAAACTAATAATTATGCATTATGGAAACAGAAATCAACACCAACAAAATTGCTGAAAAAACCACTGAACAAGCTGAAAAAAATGAAAATTCTCTCAGAATTACTTCCGTAAGTAAAGATAACTTAATATCAACTTCCCGCTGGGCAAATTTCATTGCCATCGTCGGGTTTGTAATGCTTGGCATTATGGTTGTAATCAGTATTTCTTCTTTTATACTCACCCCACTGATGGGCGAATTTCAGGATTTTCAGTCCATGCCCTTTCCGCTCTATCTGTTCGGACTGATATATCTGACTTACGCAATTATTGGTTTCTTTCCGTATTATTTCCTTTATACATTTGCCAGAAAGGTAAAAAAAGGTCTGGAAACCGGCGATCAGAGCATATTCGACACAGGGTTGATAAATCTCAGAAGGCTGGCGCTTTTCGTAGGGGTACTGATGATTATTGCGTTGAGTATGCTGTTGCTAATCATTCCGGTGATGGTTTTCTCGTTCGGTATGCTGCAATCACTTTCGGGCGGAACAATGTTCTGAAAAATATATTTAAAATAAAAAAAGCTGCCCGTCCGTTTTATACTGAGGCAGCCTTTTTTTGATAAGTTAATTCAATGAACCTAATTGTGATCTTTTTGAAAGTATCTCTGCAGTCTTGTTGAAGATTGCAGTAATGACTCTTATTCTAAGATGCGTTTATTTAATAGTGATTTTCAGAGGATTTTCTAGTTTTTGGGAGAATTGTTTTACATATTCAGACCATGAGTCAAATGTTTCAAATCCCCATTTATTCCATCCGGCTCCCTGATAGTAAGTGTATTCTTCGTTTGGATTTACTTGTTGAATTCCAAGGATATGATTGTCCTTTTCCAAAATGTTTGTAAACATTTTTTCACCGATAACAGCTTCGTATAATTCTCCGTTGATGCTATCTGCTGGTTCTGCGTGTAAAAAGTAGTTTTTCCCGGTCGAAATAAGCGTTTTTTCCTCTTTAGAGTTGCGCGTAACAATGCCGGTTGCTACAGGTAGTGTATTTCCTTTGAAATTATAAATTACGGTTACTTTGTTGAACTGGCTGTTCGCGTCAAGAGTGATTAACCGGGTTTCACTAACTTCAGTTTTATCAGCCTGGAATGGTGCATAGTTGAGTTTTACGGTCGT
Source organism: Bacteroidota bacterium (assembly GCA_017860335.1). Classification (GTDB taxonomy): domain Bacteria; phylum Bacteroidota; class Bacteroidia; order Bacteroidales; family Paludibacteraceae; genus UPXZ01. Next base: position 1,639 of record JAFNAU010000198.1, on the reverse strand, counting down.
ACGCATTGGACCATTATCCAGAATTTCGTAGCTGATAAAGTTTTTACTGAACCATAACTTTTCATTAATAAAAGGAGTAGTTGCTCCAGCACCTAATGTCGGACCAACTTTATACATATCCAATCCTTCTCCATGGTCGGAATGATAGCTTTGCTTGCCGGACAAGTCATCGGCGTACCATTTATTGATGATTAATTTTTCTGTTCGTTTTGCCCAGACGTCAATTCCGCTGCTTATTTCGCCGGTTGCCTGCAAAGCCGGACCATATACGCGAAAAGCAACTCTGTCATTTTCCCAGCAATAATCATCTTTACGCTCAGGAACAAATCTTCCGTAAGCTTTTGATTGAAATGGGGCAGGGGCTCCTTTTTTTATCGTATATGCAGCTTTGCTGTTAGCCTTTACTGATGCCGGAAATATCAGGAGTGAATCTGTTGACTGATTACTATTGCCTGCAATCTGATAATCTATCTGATTGGAATTTTGATCAAGTAAAATGAATTGTTCGTTAGTCTTTAATCCGAGTTTGCTGACTACTGATGATTTGTTTATCTCAATGATTTCTTTATTTCGGTCAAAATCAGCTTGATTAGATACTATTACATTGAGGCGCTTTGATGATGAGCAGCTTATAAGCATCAAGGTTGCTGAGCATGCAATGATGATTTTTTTCATTTTAATAATCCTAGTTGTTTGTTTATTGTAATAAGTTTATATGTTGAAGAATATATTTGTTTGTTTGAAATGATAAAAACGATTTTTCCAAAAATGCTTTAATTTCCGCTATTTATTGTTTGTTTTTATCCATTTTACCGAATTGTCTTGCCGGTTGCTGTCGTAGTTTACAATCAAAATCGTAGTATCATTCAGTGTTTCTGTTTTGAAAAAATCATAGTTTTTTTCTGTTTCTCAAATTCCGTTCAAAGTTACTCTAATTTCCGAAGTATTCGAAGGATTATCTTTCCAACTTCTTGAATAAACGCTCCTTTTTGTTCGTTTTCCGTTATTATCATAATTGTCGTCCTGTTAACTGTTACATTGATCCCAAACTGGTGGTTTCAGCCACTCACCCACACTTCCATGGCTGCGTTTCTGATTTTGCGAGTGCAAATATACTTAAACTTTTATTATCAACAAAACCTTTCACTACAAAATTATTCAAAAACAATTTAATAATTTTGTCCGTTATAATACATAAATATCATAAATCATGCATATGTCTGGAAATAAGAATATTCTAATAACTTTACTTCTCGTAGGGGCTGTAATTGTACTGTTCATTGTATATGTATTCTTCATGCCGAATATAAGTCCAAAGGGTGAAAAAGTCACTTTTCTGTTGATTCCCGATAATACCGCGTATAGCGAAGTGATTGATCAGTTGGAAGAAAAAGCGGATATCAGTAGTAAGTTTAGCTTTAAACTTGCTGCAAAAATTCTTAAACTTAATGAAATCAAATCCGGACGCTATAAAATATCTAAAGGAACAGCTAATTTCAGGTTAATCCGTAATCTGAAAAACGGACATCAAACTCCGGTGCAGTTGAAATTGAACAATATCCGTACAAAAGAACAACTTGCCGGAAAACTGGCTGCTCAGTTGATGCCCGACTCGGCAAAGTTTCTTAGTATGCTCAGC
>JAFNAU010000197.1 GCA_017860335.1 Bacteroidota bacterium | reverse complement strand
TAAGATAGGAATTATAATCAGGAGAGAATACTCCTCCCGTGTAATGAAAAAATCCTTTTTATTACTGACTTTTCTGACACCTTTGCTGTTTGTGGCTATGATAATGATACCCCTCTGGTTATCGTCTATCGAAGACGATACAATTAAAAATATCATAGTAATTGACAAAACAGGCATCTATCACGATGCGCTAAAAAGTAACGAAACCTGCACATTTTTGTTTTCGGATGCTCCGTTGGATAATTATAAACGGACTGAAAATAAGAAAAGTGATATGACTGCAGTGCTCTATATTACTGCCGATCTTAGCAAACAGCCCGATGCTGTGAAAATTTACTCCGAAAAGCAGGTGAATGTCGAGTTGAAATCTTACATTTCCGGATTGCTGGAAGATTATATTCAGAAGCAAAATCTGAATGCCTACAACATCCCCAACCTGAAAGAAGTTGTCGAAAAATCAAAAACGAAATTGGATGTTAAGACAATAAAATGGGATGCCGAAGGTAAGGAAAAAGAGGCTTCTGCCGAACTAGCTTTAATTATCGGGATGATATCAGCATTTCTGATTTATATTTTTATCATGTCCTACGGTTCGCAGGTTATGAGCGGTGTTCTGCAGGAGAAGACGAGCAGGATTGTGGAAGTAATTATTTCTTCAGTAAAGCCGTTCGAACTGATGATGGGAAAGATTATCGGAATAGCATTGGTTGGGCTCACGCAATTCTTTCTCTGGATAGCTCTTACCCTCATTATCAGTGCAGGAGTGAGTTCGTTTATGGGCGGAAGTTTCAATCCTGAAGCTTTACAAACAGCACAGCAGATCAATATGCCCGGAATGCAGACAAATGTTCCTCAAACCGAAACTCAGGCTATGATCACTGATATATATACGAGCCTGAATGGTTTCGACTTTTTCAAAACCCTGGTTTTGTTCATTATTTATTTCCTCGGAGGATATCTGCTTTACGCTTCTCTTTTTGCAGCTATTGGCTCCGCTGTTGACAACGAAACCGATACGCAACAGTTCTCCATGCCACTCACAATCCCGATTCTGTTTGCCATCTATGCTGCCATCTACAGCGCTCAGAATCCTGATGGTCCGCTGGCGTTCTGGTGCTCCCTGATACCATTTACATCACCTATTGTGATGATGGTGAGACTGCCTTTTGATGTACCCGCCTGGGAAATTGCCTTGTCTGTTTTTATCCTGATCTTATCATTTATTGGCACTACCTGGATGGCCGGAAAAATTTACCGTACTGGAATTCTGATGTATGGCAAGAAAGTAAGCTGGAAAGAACTCTGGAAATGGCTGACGTATAAATAAAAAAATCAGAACCTTTTCGGGTTCTGATTTTTTTATTGCAGATTACTCCACTTTTTCCGGCTTTGAATCGTTCTGGTACCAGTTTATCTTATGAGACAAAAACATAATAATACCCAGTATAATAAATAATCCGATACTTCCAATCAATAACGCCACATCTTCCAGTTGCAAAACCACATATAAGAATATATACAGAACAGTAAGCATCACTGCAAGGATGCCAGTCTGTGTTTTATTTTTGAAAATTCCGCCAGCGTAAGCAATGATCAGACCTATAGTCGATACGCTTGCTATCAGGTAAGAAAAACCAAAACTTAGTTGCTCCGACAGAGATAAAAGCAGGCTGTAGAACAGAATAAGTGCAACGCCAACGAGCAGATACTGAAGCGGATGAATCCTTTTTCGTGTCAACACTTCGACAAAAAAGAAGACAACAAATGTCAATACGATAAACATCAGAGAATATTTTGAGGAACGCATATTCAACAGGTAATGATCTGTAGCTTCAACAAGTCTGACTCCAAAAGTATTGTCGGAGATATCCTTGATTTTATCGTCAATCCAAAATTCAGGTATATTCCTGTTATAATGCAGAATATTCCATTTGGCTGTAAAGCCATTTTTATTTAATGTGTAATCCGGTGAAAAATTCCCAATAAAACCGGGTGCATTCCATTTACCTTCAACCTGTACCTGAGTATTTCTTCCTATTGGCACAAAATTCAGATTACTGCTTCCCTTGAGTTTGATTTTGCACTGAAAATCTGCTTTTTTCTCCATTTTCAGCGAAGTGAGTGTATTTAAGTTTATGATAAGTTCCTGGCTGTTTACATCATTTTTTCCGCTTGTTTGGGCGATGAAGTTTTGCCCGTTAACTTCAAATTTGATATTGTTACTTATTCCCCTCAAATCCGATATGCCAAGCAGAACGTAAGCCTTATCCCACAAGGGTTCTCCATCAATATCTTTAGAAGCAATAGCCCTGAAATTGCCTGAAATAAGAATGTCGCTTTCATAAAGTATGGATTTATAAATTCCATAATGTCGTTCCCGGGGTGTCAGTACCGATTTTATTTGTAACATTTCAGGTGTTAGAGTGTACGTGTGATTTTCTGAAATGATGTTTTTCTTATCATCGGTGATTGTTTTCTTATAAGGAATAACCAGTAAAGGCCCGTTGATAGTCTGTGCATTACTCCATTTCGAATTTATTTTCTCAATTGTTTCAGTACTGCGGTTTTGTCTTTCCCTGATTAAATCCTGAATAAGAGCTCCGGGAATGAGCATAATTAGTGTAAGTACTCCAATAATTACTGCTTTCAGTGTTAATGAATCGCTGATTTTTCTGATTTTTTCGTTTGTTGTTTCCATAAATATAAAATAAATTGTTTATATGTGAAATAAAAGAACTTTGAAAAACAAAGTAAATGTATAAAAAAATTAATGCAACAAATCAGATAAAGCGTCCAGATGCTCCTGGAAGCTATTTCGTCCAAGCTCGGTAATTTTATATCTGGTGTTTGGCTTGCGTGAAATGAATTGCTTGATGGTCTCGATATATCCTAAATTCTCGAGTGCTTTTATATGGCTTGCCAGATTACCATCTGTTAGTTCCATTAATTCTTTTAGTGTATTGAAATCGGCAAAATCATTAACCATCAAAACAGACATTATCCCCAGACGAATTCTGCTGTCGAATGCTTTATTGAGTTTTGCAATAATATTTGACATGGTTAAATCTTATCGTATTTTTTATACATAATAAATCCGTAAATCACATGACAAAAACCAAAACCTATCGTCCAAATGATTAAACCATTCGAAATGAATATAGCGGCACATAAACCAAGGATAATTTCAGTGATACCCAGATAATGAATTTCTTCAAATGTGTATTTTGATGCATTTACAAGAGCTAATCCATAGAAAATAAGGGTTGTGGCTGCAATAAAATCTGTTTGTCCCCGAAATAACATCGCGGTACATAAGATGCCACCTGCAGCTAAAGGAATGCTTAGATTGTACAGGGTTTTGATTAATACTTTATTGTAAAAATTCAGTTTGTTCTTTTTGGCTTTTTCCCAGGAAAAATATATGGCAAAAGCCAGAGAGGATATCAATACCAGTATAGCATCAATCAACAGTACGGTTATTTTTTGAGCCTTATCAGCATCGACAGAGGTTAACAGATAGTGATATGCAAAAGCAGCACCGGCAATAGCTGTAACTCCAGCCATAATACCGGACAATCCACTCAGAGATAAAAATTTGGATGATTTTTCCATCATCTCACGTATTGCCTTCAAATCGTCACCGGGGTTTTCCATTGTTGTATCTATTAAAAGTGCTTTGAAATGCAAAGGTATAGTTTCATTTTGAATAACTATCAGGCGTTGACTTAATTTAACCATTAAACAAGCAAATGGTATATAAATAAAAAAATCAGAACCCGTAAAGGTTCTGATTTTATATGTTTTGTAGAGAATGTGATGAAAAAGGTTTAGAATTTATGACGACCTTCATCAGCAACAGTAAGTTTGGCTCTACCTTTTGCACGACGAGCGGCTAATACTCTGCGTCCGTTTGCAGAGGCCATTCTTTCGCGGAAACCATGTTTGTTTCTTCTTTTTCTTTGTGAAGGTTGAAAAGTCCTTTTCATTGCTATTCGTATTTAATTTTATTATTTTCGTTTCTTAAATTCGGACTGCAAAAATAGTGTTTTTCTTTGAATTTACAAAAGAAACCGTAATTAAATTTTAGTTTAATTTCCTGCAATCTGATTTAGGAATGGTTTCAGCCCATTTAGCCCGTTGTTCGTCATTCAGGGCGTGTGTCATTTCGGTTTCGATAAAGCCCGGTGCAATAGCATTGGCACGGATACCTCTGGTGCCAAGTTCTTTGGCTATGGATTTTGCCAGACCGATAAGTCCGGCTTTGGATGCTGAGTAGTTGGTTTGTCCGGCATTACCCGAAACTCCTACAACTGAGCTCATATTAATAATGCTGCCTGATTTTTGTTTCATCATTATGGGTGTACATGCATGAACAAAATTGAATGCGGATTTCAGGTTGACATAAATAACAGCATCCCACTGTTGTTCGCTCATGCGCATCATTAATCCGTCTTTAGTAATTCCGGCGTTGTTTACCAGAATATCAATGCGTCCGAAATCTTTCAGAATTTCTTCTACGACT
>JAFNAU010000196.1 GCA_017860335.1 Bacteroidota bacterium | reverse complement strand
CCCCCAACTTTTTGACTTGATCCATTCCTTTCTTTATCTTTAGACTTGACTGTCTTTTTGCATAAAAATTTTAACTCCACCTGATATTTACATTGATCCAATATTTTTTCTAAACTCTAAGTAAAAAAACAAACGACCAACAATAAGTTACTTATTATTAGTCGTTTAATTTGTTGTCTCACCAGGACTCGAACCTGGTCAGGCAGAACCAAAAACTGCAGTGCTACCATTACACCATGAGACAATCATTCATTTGCTTTCTCTCAAAAGCGGTGCAAAGATACAATTTGTTTTTTGTCTTCCAAAATTATTTGAAAAAAAAGTATCTCTGCGGGTGTTTTATTCTGCTATTAACAGAAAATAATTCTTTTTGCCTTTCTGGACAAGCAGGTACTTATCGTTCAGTAAGTCTGTCATACCGATGAGCTGTTCCTGATCGGCCATTTTTTCCTTGTTGATGCTTACTCCACCACTCTGAACCAGTTTGCGCATTTCTCCTTTTGAAGGGAAAACAGTAGCCTTATCGGTCAGCAGTTCGATGGCTTTAACTCCTGCTTCGAGATCCGAAAGCGCTATCTTGAATTGTGGAACTCCATCAAAGACTGCCAGCAATGTATCTTCATCCAGCTTTTTTAATGCTTCGGAGGTGGCGTTGCCAAACAATATGTTTGATGCTTCAACGGCTGCATCATAATCTTCCTGCGAATGAACGAGTACGGTCACTTCCTGTGCCAGTCGTTTCTGTAAAGTGCGCATATGAGGTGCCTGACGATGTTCCTCCACCAAAGTTTCAATTTCTTCACGACCTATAGCGGTGAAAATTTTGATGTACTTCTCAGCATCTGCATCGCTGACGTTAAGCCAGAACTGATAGAATTTATAGGGAGATGTATAACGGCGATCGAGCCATACATTACCGCTTTCAGTTTTTCCGAATTTACCTCCGTCGGCTTTTGTTATCAGCGGACAAACCAGTGCAAATGCTTCTCCTCCTGTTTTACGGCGGATGAGTTCAGTGCCTGTTGTGATGTTGCCCCACTGATCCGAACCACCCATCTGCAGTTTGCAGTTTTTAGTCTGATACAGGTTCAGAAAGTCGTAACCCTGCAGGAGTTGATAGGAAAATTCGGTAAACGACATACCTTCACTCGATTCGCTGCTCAGTCTTTTCTTTACTGAGTCTTTGGCCATCATGTAGTTGACTGTGATATGTTTACCAATATCGCGGATAAAATCGAGGAATGAATAATCCTTCATCCAGTCGTAGTTGTTCACCAACTCTGCAGCATTGGGAGAGTCGCTTTCGAAGTCGAGAAATTTTGCCAGCTGCGCCTTGATACAATCCTGGTTGTGGCGGAGTGCTGCTTCGTCCAGCAGATTTCTTTCGGCCGACTTACCCGAAGGGTCGCCGATCATGCCTGTGGCTCCACCAACGAGCGCGATGGGTTTGTGACCGGCGCGTTGAAAATGCCGGAGCATCATCACACTTACCAGGTGACCAATATGCAGTGAATCGGCTGTAGGGTCAATGCCTACATAGGCTGAAGTCATTTCTTTCTGTAGCTGTTCTTCGGTGCCGGGCATCATACTGTGAATCATGCCGCGCCACTCGAGTTCTTCTATGAAATTCATCTGTGTATATTTTAGTTACGAAGTGCAAAGATAGCCATTTTTTCATAAAGTGAAAAACAGAAGGAAACGTGAAGCGAAACAAAAAAACTTAATTATATTTGCATGACAATCGTGAAAAATTAATATATCCCTTTACCAATATGAAGAAATCCGTATTTCTACTTATTATTATTTTGCTGACTGTTGCCTGTACACCCCGTAAATGGGTGATGACTGATTACAAAACATCGAAAATTGCCATCGACGCTTCCACCGATTCGCTGGCTGATAAACAGATGCTGGCATTTATTCAGCCTGTGAAGCAAGAACTGGATAAAGAAATGGATCAGGTTGTGGGTTTTTCGGAAGTGGAAATGAAATCCGGCAAACCCGAAAGTTTGTTGTCTAACTGGACATCGGATATATATCGCCTTGCTGCTTCCGAATTTTTGAAACAACCGGTGAATATAGCTGTGGTCAATATGGGAAGTCTCCGTTCACAACTTCCGGCGGGTAATCTGACTGTAGGCAACATATTTCAATTGATGCCTTTTGAAAATGAACTCGTCATACTTTGGCTGAAAGGTTCGGAAGTGAGCAAACTGCTCGGAATATTCGCCAAAGAAGGAGGTCAGGGAGTGTCGGGCATCCGCATGGACATCAGCGATGGTAAGCCACAGAATGTTTTAATTGGTGACGAAACCCTGGATTCGGATAAAACTTACAGCATAGCCACCAATGATTTTCTTGCGGGTGGAAACGATAGAATGGTACCATTGGCAACCCCCGAAAAAAGAGTGGATACCGGATTGAAAATACGCAATATACTGATGGAATATGTTATCCGCGAAAATCGTAACGGTCGTAAAATTAACGCAAAATTAGATGGTAGAATAACAGTCCGATAGGAAACTTCAAACAGAAACAAAAAGAGAGTTGCCGGGGTAGGTAACTCTCTTTTTTGTAAACAACAGATATAAAGTTAAGTTATTTTTGTAAACTGATTGTTTATTCCAGTTTGGTTATAGCGAGGCAAAATTCATGACACAAAATTACAGGATGTATAAATATCAGACTGAGTAATTCGTAAAATAAAGCAGGTAATATGTAAAAAATTCTATTTATTCTGTTTTATTATTCATTCCGTCCGGTTCTATGGGTATTCATCTTGTTTAGAATAATGGCTATATAATTACATCCTCTTTCGAATAATCGGTTCTGACATAATCTGTTGTTTTTTCGAAGGTGTGATTCTCCTGTTTTAGAATTATATCGCATTTACTTGTACGGGTTTGATATTAGTTCAACCATTAATACATGCTGTTTTTTTTCTCCATTTTTTATGTTATTTATAGTACAAATATAATTCGGCCGTTACTCCTTCCTGACTGAAATCCGTACTTACATAGCTGGAATTCTCAACAGATGTAACTTCGCCTTTTTCATCAAAATAAGTTGTTTTTATTGAATGGCTGATATTTCCTACCATTGCTTTAGTAGCTGCTGTTGAGGAGGTGGAAAATTGTAACACCTCTCCGAAAATCTTCTCTTTCAAAAGATTGAAATTCATCTCGGAAATTTTATTGAAAGTAACTGTTTGTTTTTCAGTTGTGATGGAATTCAACCATCCTTCTTTAATTTTTCTTGAAGGCAATTCTGTCCAACTTTTTATTTTGTTTGTGTTAGTGGTTCTTTGTATGATTTCGATACTGGATTGTACAAGATTATAGATAATGGTTTGTTCAATATCATAGATATTAATAGCTGTGGGTGTATTAAGAATGGGTATCTGGTCGATTTGATAACCATATTGAACGGATACTAGGTCGAATCATTGAATTGCGTTTTACTACTTCCGTAAATATTTTCGTCAAAGCGAAAAGCGGGATTATACATAAATGTGTATGAGAAGTCGATTCGTCCGCAGATTCCAAAGTCTGTTACTCTACCGTCGCTGTAGGTGTGGATTGATTTTTCAGAAAGACGTACTAACGCGATATCCTCAATATTGATCACAGGCGTTGTATTCAGTTCAAAACAAGCTTCAAAGTTACTTTTACCACCTGCTTTTGCCGGTTTTTGTTTGTTTATGAACAGCAGGAAGGCAATATTCCGGAATTCCTTTTTGTTTTTTTTGGTACGCCGGACGATAAAGATATTATAAGAGACAGAATCGGTGATATCAACATACTTCATTTTCTGATTATTGGAATCGTAATACACTTTATTTTCTCTTTTCCAGTCGTGCAGTCGCTTGTAGGTTACTACCACTGGTCGGTCTTCGGAGGAATTATTTTTCATGTACACCCTTGAGGAAAGATAAGGAAGCATCATGTTTATATGATCTTTCTGAGGCTCGGTTTCATCGGGATCAAATTTGTAGAAAATTTTATCGGCAAAATTGTCTTTTGAATCCCGCATGGAATTGTTAAAACAATTAACTTGTTTGTCGGTTTGATAACTATAAATTGTTTTTTTTGAGAAATTATTTTACTATATTTCCTCTATAAATCCCAACGAGAGGAAACATTTTCATGTTATAATCAGGAATAGATGTATGAATAGTGCAAATCAATTAAAATGCGATATTTAA
>JAFNAU010000034.1 GCA_017860335.1 Bacteroidota bacterium | reverse complement strand
GGAATTATCTTACCAAAGTGGCTTTACAGTCGGATGGCAGGGTAGGATATGTTCAGCCAATTGGAGAGAAAGCCATACCGGGACAAATAGTTGATGCCAATTCTACTGCTGATTTTGGTGTAGGAGCTTTTTTGCTGGCAGCCTGTGAAATGGTTCGTTTTATGAAATAATAATAAATATTGAATGATTATTTGCTTTAAATTGAAGAACAAATATCATTTTTTAAAAATAAATGATTTAAGTAATTCAAAAAAGCTTATGAGTAAAAGATTTTTTTATGCAACACTTGCATTTCTTTTTTTGAATATTGCTGTTAGCGGTCAAAATTTCGGCGATATTACTATTAAAATTCTTCCCGATCAGGGAAATCAGGTTATCAGTAAGAATATCTACGGTCAATTCTCGGAGCATCTCGGCTCGTGTATTTACGGCGGGATTTGGGTTGGTGAAAATTCTCCGATCCCGAATACCAACGGTTACCGTAACGATGTGCTCAACGCGTTGAAAAATCTGAAAATTCCTGTACTGAGATGGCCTGGAGGATGCTTTGCTGACGAATATCACTGGACAGATGGAATTGGACCCCGTGAGAAACGTCCGAAAATGGTGAATAACAACTGGGGCGGAGTTGTGGAAGATAACAGTTTCGGTACTCACGAATTTCTTAACTTATGTGAAATGATCGGATGTGAACCGTATATTTCGGGCAATGTGGGAAGCGGTTCGGTCGAAGAAATGGCCAAATGGGTGGAATACATGACCTCCGATGGCGATAGCCCGATGGCAAATCTTCGTCGTGCAAATGGCCGGAATAAACCCTGGAATGTGAAATATCTGGGTGTAGGAAATGAAAGCTGGGGATGTGGAGGTAACATGAGACCCGAGTATTATGCTGACCTGTATCGTCGTTATTCAACTTATTGCCGCAATTTCGACGGAAATAATCTTTATAAAATAGCCAGTGGTGCAAGTGATTACGATTATAACTGGACTGATGTGCTGATGAAGCAGGTTGGTGACAGAATGAACGGACTCTCGCTGCACTATTACACCATCAGAGACTGGAACGACAAAGGCTCAGCAACCCAGTTTAATGGCGAAGATTACTACAAAACGCTTGTAAAATGTTCAGAAATTGAGGACGTACTTATCAAACACATCGGTACGATGGATAAATATGACCCAAAAAAGAAGATCGGTTTGCTGGTTGATGAATGGGGAACCTGGTTTGATGTGGAGCCGGGAACAAATCCGGGTTTTCTGTTTCAGCAAAATACTCTCCGGGATGCATTTGTAGCTGCTATCAGTTTGAATATTTTCAATAAGTATTCGGACAGGGTACGCATGGCAAACATCGCACAGATTGTTAACGTACTTCAATCTATGATACTTACCAAAGATGATAAAATGGTGCTTACCCCTACTTATTATATTTTTGACATGTACAAAGTTCATCAGGATGCAACGTATATGCCAGTCAAGATAAATTCCGATACTAAAACCGTGAATAATAAGGAACTGAAAATGGTGACAGCTTCGGCATCTCAGAAGGACGGACTTATACACATTACACTTACAAATGCCGACTTGGACAATGCTAAAAAGGTGAAAATTGATCTTGCAGGAAAAAAGGCAGTAAAGGTTACAGGGAAAATTCTGACCTCAAAAAACGTACAGGACCACAACACCTTTGAAAATCCGGATAAAGTAAAACCTGAAACATTTACAAAATTCAAATTCACAGACGGAGTTCTGAACGTTAATTTGCCTGAAAAATCAATCGTAGTACTTGAAATTAAATAGAAACGCAACTGTTTAATAATAAAAAATCTCCTGTAGCGTAATGTTGCAGGAGATTTTATTTTTATTTCAGGTAGTAAGTTTTTATTTATTCAGTAGAGCTTTTACTTTTTCCGAAATCAATCTTCCTTCTGTTTTACCTGCAAGTTGTTTTGTTGCTATACCCATTACTTTACCCATATCCTGCGGACCTGCTGCGCCAATTTGTGTGATGATAGCCGATACTGCTGCTTCCAATTCGCTGTCGCTCATTTGTTGGGGCAGGTACTTTTCGATGACAGCAGCTTCAGCCAGTTCATTTTCCGCCAGTTCAGGACGATTTTGTTCTGTGTAAATCTGAGCGGTTTCTTTGCGTTGCTTTACCATTTTTTGCATGATTTTCACTGCCTGATCGTCGTGCAGAATGCCGTCACTACCTTTAGCTGTTTTGGCTTCGATGAACTCTTTTTTTATGCCGCGTAGTGCTTCTAGTGACACTTTATCGCGGGCTAACATGGCTGTTTTTATGTCAGCGCTGATTTGTTCAAATATTTTTTCTTCCATCTTGATGTATGTTTGATTTCTATTTTTTTCAGAAAGATGTCTGAAGCAATTATTTTTTCATAAATCTTCGTTTCCAGGCTGGAACTTGTTCAACCTGATTGTAATCTTCTTCGTTTTCCAACTCAAAGATATTGACTACCGGCAGTTTATCTTCCGGGGCAGCTTCGAATTGTATGATTTCCTGGATTACTTCTTCCTTTTTTTCAGTTTTTGTTTGTCGCAGAGAGTCACCATAGAGTTCACCCATTGCCTTATTAAATTCTTCTTCGCTGGATTTTTTGTTGAATTCAAGTTCTTCTTCCGAAACAGGTTCTTCACTAAGTTCAATAGCGTTTTCTTTTTTCTCTTCTACTGTTTTTCTCTTTTTAATCAAGCCGGAAGGCATTCCCGGAATGTCTTTTACGTCAAAACCGGTTGCAATCAGTGTTATTTTTACATCATCGCCCAGATTGTCGTCGAAGCTTGCGCCCCAGATAACAGTCACGTTTTCACCCACCTTGGCCATGAATTCATGTATCTGGGTAATTTCTTCCATTTTTATTTCGTTGGTCTTCGAACAGTACAGGCTCAGAAGTACCTTTCTAGCCCCTTTTACATCATTTGTATTGAGCAGAGGCGAGGTCAGTGCATCTTCTATGGCTTTGGTGATACGGTTTTCGCCCGAAGCATAGCCGGTGTTCATGATTGCCACCTTGCCGTCGCGCATGATGGTGCTTACATCGGCAAAGTCGATATTAATATAACCTGAAATGGTAATAATTTCAGCAATTGCCTTGGCAGCGTTGGTCAGTACATCATCGGCTTTGGCAAAAGCATTCGACAGATTCAAATCGGGATATATATTCTTCAGCTTTTCATTATTGATGACGAGGATAGCATCTACATATTCGCTCAGAGCAACCACACCTTCGAGAGCCTGCCGTATTTTTAGGTTTCCTTCGAATGCGAACGGAATGGTGACAATTCCCACTGTGAGAATACCCATGTCGTGAGCAGTTTTTGCAACAATTGGCGAAGCACCGGTACCTGTACCTCCGCCCATGCCTGCGGTGATAAATACCATTTTAGTATTATCAGCAAGCATTTTATGAATATCCTCGACCGATTCTTCGGCGGCTTGCCGGGCAATTTCGGGTCGGCCGCCTGCTCCAAGACCCTGTGTAATGCTTTTCCCGAGCTGAACTTTAATGGGTACGGGCGAACGCACAAGATCCTGATTATCTGTATTGCAAACCACGAATGATACATCCGCAATTCCCTGTTTGTACATATGATTCACAGCATTTCCGCCGCCGCCTCCAACTCCGATTACCTTAATAATGGACGAATTTGCAAGAGGTAAGTCCAGTGGAAGGGTATCTTCTAAAAAATCCATAATTTATTGTTGTTTTACTGCCAGAACTTGCATTGTTTTTCGTTATGCAAAAGCTGTCAGATCTTGTTAATATGTTAAATTTCAATTAATAACCTATTGATTGTACTTTTCTTGTTCTATATCATCATAATCAAAAAGGTCGTTCATTTTTTCTTTAAATTTCAAGCCGGCCTTTGTAAATATGTTTCTGGAAGGTATTCTTGACTGGATAACCTTTTCTTCTTCCCCTTTCTGTTTTTTCTTGTCATCGGTTAGCAGAATTGCTCCAATAGCCTGGGAGTAAACAGGATCTTTATATTTTGGATCTGTATCAATCGAAAGCCATTCAGCATGACTTCCCACACGAACCTGTAATCCGGTTCTTTTGGTCAGATATTCGTTCAGATTCTTCAGTTTGGATGCTCCACCGGTAATTACTATTCCGGCTTTCAGCGGATATGCTATCTGATCAATTTGTCCGAGAATAGGTTCGAGTATTTCGTCAAGTCTCGCATTGATAATGGTGGAAAGGAATTTGGTTGAGATCAGTATCGGTTCCCTTGTTGGATCGACATTGGGAATTTGAACGTTTACCGGCTTGGTAATCAATTCTTCCATGGCACTGCCTGTTTTGCATTTCAGAAGTTCGGCGTTGGAAAAACTTATGCCGAGTTCTTCAATATCTTTGGTAATGTTATATCCCCCAAACGGGACAACCATCAGTTCCTGTAACACGCCTTCGTGATAGACAGCTAACGTGGTGGTCGTGGAACCAAAGGAAATGATAGCACAGCCTTTTTCGCGGTCGTCTTCTTCAAGTACCGCAGTAGCTATCGCTTCCATCCCCAGATGAATATAATCCACGGCAATGCCCGTACGCTCTATGCTTCGTTCAATCGTTTCGGTCACCAGCGAATTGCAGACAATAAGATTATAATCGGTACGGAGGTTGTATCCTTTTTGTCCAATCGGATCGGTAATTCGCTTGCCATCCATGTAATATGCCAGAGGAATGCATTCAATTACATTTGTCTTTTCATTTTTTATTTCCTGTTTGCATTCTTTTTCGAGTTCCTTTAGCATCCCTTCAGTGACAGGTTTTCTAATATTTGCCTTCAGGGTATACGGAATTTGTTTCATTGATTTGGCATTAACAGTGATGCTTACACTGGTAATAGGATCAATGCGCAGCGCATTTTGAAGTAGTTTTGTTGTTTCGTTGATTTTGTATGCAGCACCCGATATTTTTTCCACAATTCCACTTTTAACATCATCGCTTGCACGTGTCTGTTCGCCTAAAATTTTTAGTTCACCGCTATCCAGCACTATGCCTGCAAGAGCAGTTATGTGTGAACCTCCCAAATCAATGTGTACAATTGTGTTTTTACTCATAACAGATATTTTTGAAGAGGAAATAAATTATTTTTTTGTACAAACGACCTGATCTTTGAACTGGAGATCAATGGTTTTGTACTGATTCCAACCGATTTGATTCAATCCGTAAAGATACAACTTTTTTAGTTTTTCAAGTTTTTGTTGATAACGACTGAAATCTCCCATCATCACAATATGATCTCCAACGCGAGGTACAAGTTCTACATCCAGGTTGTCATTGATATGAATTTGCTCAATCTGATTATTCCAGAATGGATCTTTGTTGATGTACTCACAGAAATCAAACAAGGAGCCGGTTGCCATTTTTCTGGTTACTCTGCCCGAAGCCACAGGTACATAGGCTGCAAAATTCTGAGAAACGGGTATTGGCTTTCGCAAATCATCCACGTAGTAATTCTCAAATCCGACAACACGAAGCACCGGAATTCGTTGTTCAATGTTGACAATAATTTCGCCTCCGGGTGTTTTATAACATTCAGCCTGTCTCACCATCGGATGTTTCTCAATGGCGTCTTCGATTGATTTTGTTTTAATCCTCTTTAGAGTTTTACCCATCGGATTTAGTCCTTCCGACTCGAGTAATTTTGCAATTTCTGTATTGGAAATCAATTGCCTGTGATCAAAATCGTTAATATGTACTTTTAGTGCAGAGCAAACCTGTTCTTTTGCAGTAGAATTGCCATTGGCAGCAGCAAATACTGCATACCCCAAACACAGTAAAACTGCCACGGAAAGCAATATGTATTTCAGAATGTTGTTCATTTAAAATTGTAACAATTCGTTTTTAACCAATACTCACCTGAATATTTTACAGGTGTTTTATTTGTATCTTTTTTTCAGGTAATTTTTTATTTCCGGAACCAGTTTGTCAATGTCTCCTGCGCCAAAAGTGACTAAAACATCCGGATTTTTTTCATCTAACAAAGTTAGTAAATTTTCTTTAGTCGATAATGTTTTATGCTGAGCAGTAACATCTTTTAGAATTAAGTCAGAACTTACTCCTTCGATGGGCAGTTCACGAGCCGGATAAACAGGAAGCAGAATTACGTCGTCAAGTTGGCTCAATGACTGAGCAAATTCAGTGGCAAAATCTTTGGTGCGGCTGTAAAGATGAGGTTGAAATATGCCTGTAATTTTCCGGCCGGGATATAGTTGTCTGATTGAGCTTATACTCTCTTTGAGTTCGCTTGGATGATGTGCATAATCATCCATGTACACAATTTTATCTGTTTTATATACGATGTTGAACCTGCGATAAATTCCTGAAAATGTTGAAATTCCGGTTCGGATTTCTTCATTTGTTACACCATTGAGCCAGGCCATAGCCATGGCTGCAACGCTGTTCTCAACATTGATCATAACCGGTACACCCAGCCGTACGTCGTATATTGTATCTGAAGGAGTTACAAAATCGAACAGGATATTACCCTTTTCCATTCGGATGTTTTTGGCATAAAAATCAGCAGTTGAGTTCAATCCGTAAGTAAACATCCTGACTCCTTTCTTCAGTTTTGGTGCAATATGAACATTCTTGTTTATAACCAAAGTGCCACCCGGAGCAATGAGAGATGTAAAATGCTCAAAACTTTCGAGAAATGCCTCCTTCGATCCGTAAATATCCAGATGATCAGCATCGACCGAAATGATGACAGCCATATACGGAGTTAATTGGTGAAAAGAGCGGTCGTATTCATCGGCTTCCACAACTACGTAGTTGCTGTCATTCGACAAGAGCAGATTGGTATTGTAGTTGTTGGAAATTCCTCCCAGAAAGGCGCTGCAATTCACATGCGACTGGTGCAGCAGGTGCGCCGTGATGGTCGAGGTCGTGGTTTTGCCATGAGTTCCGGCGATGCAAATAGCTTTGCTGTGACGGGTTATTTCGCCCAGCATCTCGGAACGTTTCATGATGGTGAAATTATGTTCCTTAAAATATACCAACTGCTCGTGCTCTTGCGGAATTGCCGGAGTTATCACAATCAGTGTTTTTTCTTTTTCCAGAAAATCGGATGGTATAGTGCTGACAGCTTCTTCGAAAGTAATCTGTATTCCCTCAGCCTGAAGATCGGAAGTAAGCTTGGTTTCTGTCCGATCGTATCCGGCAACCTTAAATCCTTTCACATGGAAGTATCTTGCAATAGCACTCATCCCAATTCCACCAATTCCAATGAAATAATATCTTGTGTAGGTCATAGTCAGTGTTTATTACTTTTTTTTATAATCTTAAAAACTTCTTCAGCAATTCTGTCTGCCGAATTTGGTAATGCAAGCTGTAGAATGTTTTTTGAAAGACGCTCCAGGGCAGGATTGTCACTAATCAGTTCAAGCGTTTTTGGTACAAGTTCACTTGCAGCATCCAAGTCGCGAATCATGATTGCAGCATCCTTATTGACCAGTGCAAGTGCATTCTTAGTTTGATGGTCTTCTGCGACATTGGGCGAAGGAACAAGAATAACCGGTTTTGCCAGCAGGCAAAGTTCTGAAATGGAACTGGCACCCGCCCGTGAAATAACCAGATCAGCAATGGAATACGCGTAATCCATCCGCGAAACAAAATCAGTTACCACCAGTTTTTCCGTCTGATACGCTGAAGCTGCTGCCCGGGCATCCGCTGCATACAGTTTTCCGGTCTGCCAGATGATCTGAACATCCTTTTTGGTGAGTATGTTCAGACCATCTTTTATACTAAGATTGATGGTTCGTGCTCCCAGGCTGCCTCCTACTATCAGGATGGTTTTCCTGGCCGGGCTGAAACCGAAATATTCATACGCTTCTTTTGCTTTGGCAGCAACATCAAACAAATCCTGACGTACTGGATTGCCGGTTAGTATTATTTTTTCAGCAGGAAAGAATTTTTCCATTCCCTCATAAGCCACGCATATTTTGCTTGCTTTGGAGGCGAGAAGTTTATTGGTAACTCCTGCATACGAGTTTTGTTCCTGAAGAAGCGTTGGCACTCCGTATCCCGAAGCTGCTTTTAATGTCGGGGCACTGGCATATCCGCCTACACCGATGGCAATATCCGGAGCAAAATTTTTAATGATTTTTTTTGCTTTGCGGGTACTTTTCAGCAAATCGATAATGACGCTCACATTTTTCAGCAGATTCTTACGGTCGAAACCGCGAACTGGTAATCCTTCAATAGGATATCCGGCTTGAGGAACACGTTCCATTTCCATTCGACCGATAGCTCCAACAAACAAGATGTCAGCCTGTTTGTCCTGTTTTTTTATGGCATTTGCTATGCTGATTGCCGGAAATATATGTCCGCCGGTACCACCTCCGCTGATGATGTATTTCATAATTAAGCCTCCTGAGTTATTTCCGATAGCAGGAAAATATTTTTAAATAAGTAAATTGTATAAAAAATGCTATAACTTAAATTTTCAGTGAAATCTGAGAAAATCTAATCAGATTTCTTCGATGTCCAGCACATAATCTTCTTCCGTGTCAGATTCCTGTTGGGATTTATCAATATCATCTTTTTGTTTGGTTTTTTTCTCATTTTCAGCCTTTATTTCGCGTATTACACCCAGTATAATGCCGAAATAAACACAATTTATCAGAATGGATGTACCACCCCTGCTTATTAATGGCAGAGGCTGACCGGTGACCAAACCAAAGCCGGAACCCACGAACATATTGACAGTTGCCTGCAGGGTAATCAGTAAACCAAGACCCGTAACAAGCATTGCCGGGAAAGTGCTTTTGCATACTGTGGCAATTTGCCCTGTCCTGAAGAGGAGTACCAGGTATAGAAACATGACGAAAATACCTCCCAATAAGCCCATTTCTTCTATGATAATTGAGAAGATAAAATCATCGAAAGCATGTGGTAAAAAGTCGCGTTGTACACTGTTGCCGGGAAATACTCCGAAAAATCCTCCGCGTGCAACAGCAATACGACCATGCTGTACCTGAAGATTTTCATCATTAATCACATATTTATCCTTATCACTTTCCTCTGCCGACCTGTCGATGCGGGCTACCCAGGTATAAGCACGATGGAACATATTTGGCATTTTTTCTTCAGGAACGGTTTTTACCAACCCATAACCTAAAATGAGCAGAATAACTCCGACACCCAATATAGATACAAGTTTTTTCCACGAAATACGACCAATGAACATCATGAAGAAGATGGTAAGGCCCAAAATAGCTGCTGTGGAGAAGTTTTCAAGCAATATCAATCCACAAATTGTGCCTGTTACAAGCATGATTATCCAGAAATTTCTTTTTTCATCAGCAGGATTTGCCCTGATACGCGAGATGAAGTCAGCAACAACCACAATCAAGGATAATTTTGCCAGTTCGGAAGGCTGAAACTGGATTCCGAACAACCTGATCCATCTGCTGGCATCATTGGTGTCAGGACCTTTAAGCAGCACATAAATCAATAGCAGAATGGAAATGAAAAGTCCGAAGAAAGCTAAAATACGAATATATCGGTATGGCACTAAGTGAACAAGATATGCAACGACAGCGCCTGCAAATAAGAACGAGAAATGCTGAATAATTGGTGCGGTATGATTGGCTGCCTTAAAAGCAAGCGTGCTTGATGCGCTGTACAATTCAACGATTGAAAATATACACAGAATAAAGAAAACCGTCCAGACGATGGTGTCTCCTTTCAGATATTTTTTAAATAAATTTTCCACTCTTATTTATATTCAATTTGGTGAATTGTTATTTTATTCAGATTAATGCTGTAAGATTATCTAACTCTTACAGATTTCTTACACAGATTTTGAATTGTTTTCCGCGGTCTTCGTAATTTTTAAATAGATCGAAGCTCGCACAGCATGGCGACAGAAGCACCGTATCGCCCGATTTTGCCATGTTATAGGCTTCTCTGACACATTCTTCCATAGAGTTCACATCCTTTATTTTTTCAATTTTTCCATCAAAAAAATTATGAAGTTTCGAATTATCAACTCCGAGGAAAATCAGTCCACTAACTTTTTCTTTTACCAGTTCTTCTATTTCCGTATAATCATTTCCTTTGTCTGTACCTCCGAGAATGAGTATTACAGGTGTTTTCATACTTTGAAGGGCGTACCAGCAGGAGTTTACATTCGTAGCTTTCGAGTCGTTGATGAATTTTATGTTCTTAACGGTAGCAACATATTCCAGCCGGTGTTCCACTCCCTGAAAATCCTGCAAAGATTGCCTGATGTTTTCCTTGCGGATATTGACAATGGAAGCTGCAAGTCCTGCAGCCATCGAATTGAACGTGTTGTGCATACCTTTGAGTGAAAGTTCGTTTGCCGGCATACTGAAAATAGTATTTAGTGTTTTGATGATTAATTGTTCGTTTTCGATAAATGCTTTTGTTTTTTCCTCACGTTGGAGAGAAAAGGGAAACAAAGTAGCATGTATGTCTCTTTTCTTAAGTTCTTCGCGGATTACCGGATCATCGTTCCAGAAGATAAATGCATCTTTTTCTGTCTGATTTTGTGTAATTCTGAATTTTGAATCAACATAATTCTGGAAATTATAATTGTATCTGTCCAGGTGATCGGGTGTGATATTGAGCAGTATAGCAACATCAGCCTTGAATTCGGTCATTCCGTCGAGCTGAAAACTGCTGAGTTCCAGTACGTAATAATCATGACAGTTTTCAGCCACCTGCAGTGCCAGACTATTTCCCACATTGCCTGCCAGACCAACGTTCAGTCCGCTGTTTTTCAGAATATGATAAATCAGCATGGTAGTCGTAGTCTTGCCATTACTTCCCGTGATGCATATCATTTTTGCATCGGTGTATCTGCCAGCAAATTCAATTTCTGAAATAATCGGAGTGTGCAGAGCTTTCAGTTTCTGAATGATAGGAGCTTTATCAGGTATTCCGGGGCTTTTTATTACTTCATCGGCTTGCAAAATCAACTCTTCAGTATGCTTTTTTTCTTCCCATTTAATTTCATGATCATCAAGCAGCTTCTTGTATTCCGGTTTTATCTCACCCATATCCGAAACAAAAACATCATAGCCCTGTTTTTTCCCCAACACAGCTGCACCGGCACCGCTTTCACCTGCTCCGAGTACGATTAACTTTTTCATTTAATATTCAGTTTAATTATCTTATTTTCAGTGTGATGATGCTTATTGCAGCCAGTATGATGCCAATAATCCAGAACCGTACCACCAGTTTAGATTCATGAACCGGATTCCATGGTTTGCTGATAAT
>JAFNAU010000195.1 GCA_017860335.1 Bacteroidota bacterium | reverse complement strand
GCATAAAGTTAAATAACTTTTACCGAACTATTGATATTTAATATCAATATACCAGCGTTCCGATATTCTCACCCAAAATCACTTTTTTAAGATTGCCAACTGTGTCCATATCAAACACATATATCGGCATTTTGTTTTCTTTACACATGGTAGTGGCCGTTAAATCCATTACTTTCAGATTTCTATTGTAAATTTCGTCGTAGGAAATTTTTTCAAATTTCACGGCTGATTTATCTTTCTCCGGATCAGCGGTATAAACTCCATCCACACGGGTGCCTTTGAACATGATGTCGGCCTCAATTTCGATGGCACGAAGCGAGGACGCGGTATCGGTGGTGAAATACGGATTGCTCGTTCCGCCTGCAATGATTACCACTTCTCCCCTTTCCAAACATTCCACAGCGTAGCGTTTGCTGTAAAATTCTCCGATGGGTTCCATACGGACCGAGGTCAAAACGCGTGATTTTGTTTTTGCCGCCTGCAGCGCCGAGTTGAGTGCGAGGCTGTTGATAACAGTGGCCAGCATACCCATCTGATCACCCTGTACACGGTCGAAACCTTTGGATGCTCCACTCAACCCGCGAAATATATTTCCTCCGCCAATTACTATCCCAACCTGTGCGCCAAGTTCGGTTATTTCCTTTATCTGAGCCGCGTATTGTTCGAGCCGTACAATATCGATACCCTGTTTTTGGTCGGCAGCCAGCGATTCACCGCTCAGTTTAAGCAGGATACGTTCATATTTAATCATAGCCATTTTAATTCTTTTTTCCAAAACAAAAGTATGAAATTTGGTTGGGATTTGCAAATGTGTTCATGAATAGTTGATTGAAACGGATGAGATAAACAAGAGTAAAACAATATTTAATATAACAGATTACATAATTACTCTATGAACCTGGTAATGAAATCGATATTACATCTGAAAAACAAAAGTAATATATCTGCAGAATTATTTTGAATACTGATTTTATAGATACTATCAACTATGGACAACATTTAAAAGTAAAAAAACAAACTCTTTCCAGAATTTGTTTTTTACTTTTAATTGAAAAAGTTCTTATTCGCCTTTTTCTTCAACAGTTGCTTCTGCCTTGGTTTCTTCAACTTTAGGAGCTGTTTTAGGAGCTTTTGTTTTATTTTCAGCAGCTACTTCTACATCAGCTTTTTTTGAAGAGCGACGTGTACGAGTCGATTTCTTAGCGGCTTTTTCTTTCAACATATTTTCGTTGTAGTCCACCAGTTCGATGATACACATTTCGGCATTGTCACCCAGACGGAAACCGGTACGAAGAATGCGCGTATAACCACCCGGACGATCTGCAATTTTTACTGATATATCACGAAATAATTCTGTAACAGCTTCTTTGTTTTTCAGATAGCTGAAAACCACACGACGTGAATTGGTTGAGTCTTCTTTGGATTTGGTCAGAAGTGGTTCAACATAAACACGTAATGCTTTAGCTTTTGCCAGAGTAGTCGCAATTCTTTTGTGATGAATTAAAGAAACCGCCATGTTTGCCAACATAGCTTTTCTGTGTGAAGACGTACGGCCTAAATGATTGAATTTCTTATTATGTCTCATTTTTACTTACTCTTTATCTAATTTATATTTGCTCACATCCATACCGAAGTTCAGATTTAAGCTTTCTAATTTTTCTTCTAATTCCGTCAGTGACTTTTTACCAAAATTACGGAATTTCAGAAGATCATGACGGTGATTGCTCACCAGTTCACCCAGTGTTGTTACATCGGCTGCTTTCAGACAGTTGAGTGCACGTACCGAAAGTTCAAGATCATTCAGTTTGGTTTTAAGCAACTGACGCATATGAAGCACTTCTTCGTCAAATTCTTCAACACCTTCGCCTTCAGGTACCTCCAGCGAGATTTTTTCATCGGAGAATAACATGAAGTGGTGAATTAAAATTTTTGCAGCTTCTTTCAAAGCTTCTTTCGGATGAATAGAACCGTCTGTCGAAACTTCGATGATCAATTTTTCATAATCAGTAACCTGTTCTACACGATAATTTTCAATCGTATATTTAACGTTACGGATTGGAGTATAAATTGCATCAATAGGAATTACACCAATCTCAGCATTCGGTGATTTATTTTCTTCAGAAGGCACATAGCCCCGTCCCTTATTAATGGTAATATCAATCTGGAAACTGGCTGAAGGATCAAGGCTACATATGACCAAATCAGGATTCAGCACCTCAAATCCGGTCAGATATCTGCCCAGATCACCAGCTTTGAAAGTTGTAGTACCTTTAACAGAAACAGTTACTTTTTCATTTTCGATTTCTTCAACTATCTGCTTGAAACGTACTTGTTTCAGGTTCAGAATGATGTTTGTAACATCATCCATAACACCCGGAATAGTTGAATATTCGTGATCTATACCATCAATTCTTATTGAAGTAATAGCGAAGCCTTCGAGCGACGAAAGAAGTATGCGGCGTAAAGCATTACCAATTGTAATACCATAACCCGGTTCCAACGGACGAAATTCAAATTTTCCCTGAAAGTCGTCAGCTTCCAACATGATAACCTTTTCGGGTTTTTGAAATGCTAAAATTGCCATAGCTTCACTTATTATTTAGAGTATAACTCAACGATTAATTGTTCTTTGATATTTTCAGGAATATCTTCACGTTCAGGGATATGAAGGAAAACGCCTGACATTGAAGAATCAGAATACTCAATCCATGGATATTTACTATGGTTAAAACCACTCAGAGCATCCAGGATTACTTCCATTGATTTGTTTTTTTCACGAACAGCTACTACTTGTCCGGGACGAACATGATAAGAAGGGATGTTCACCACTTTACCATCAACGGTAATATGACGGTGACTTACCAACTGACGTGCCGCTGCACGTGTAGGTGCAAATCCCAACCGATAAACGATGTTGTCCAGACGTGATTCGAGTAACTGCATCAGGATAACACCAGTGATACCTTTAGTACGTTTTGCTTTTTCGTAAAGATTACGGAATTGTTTTTCTAGCAAACCATACGTGTATTTTGCTTTTTGTTTTTCACGCAATTGGATACCGTATTCTGAAGTTTTTCTACGACGTGAATTTCCGTGTTGTCCGGGAGGATAATTTTTCTTAGCCAACACTTTGTCAGCTCCGAAAATTGGTTCACCAAACTTACGGGCAATTTTTGTTTTTGGTCCAGTATATCTTGCCATTTTTTATAATTTAATTATTGTTTTGATTTTGTTTCACCTGTTTCATGACACCGGATTTTAGGCAGCCGCGACTGCAGAGAGGTTTGAAATGCAGTCATACCACAAATACGGTTTATCAAAATACTGTAAAACCAGATATATTACACTCTTCTGCGTTTTGGGGGACGACAACCGTTGTGTGGAAGTGGAGTAACGTCAACAATTTCTGTTACTTCAATACCGGCACCATGTACGGTACGGATAGCCGATTCGCGTCCGTTACCCGGACCTTTAACGTAAGCTTTCACTTTACGCAATCCCAAATCGAATGCTACTTTTGAGCAATCCTGAGCAGCCATCTGAGCAGCATAAGGAGTGTTTTTCTTTGAGCCGCGGAAACCCATTTTACCTGCCGATGACCAGGAAATAACCTGTCCTTCAGAATTTGCAAGGGTTACAATAATGTTGTTAAAAGATGAATGTACGTGCAATTGACCTACTCCATCAACTTTTACAACTCGCTTTTTGGCTGCAACTGTTTTCTTTGCCATACTTTTTTTTATTTTTTTGCTTTTCTAAAATTCGCAAACAGTTAATTACCTCTTACTTGGTTGCTTTTTTCTTGTTTGCAACTGTTTTCTTTTTACCTTTACGTGTACGAGCGTTATTCTTCGTACTCTGACCTCTCAACGGCAGACCGATACGGTGGCGGATACCACGGTAACATCCAATATCCATCAATCGCTTGATGTTCAATTGTACTTCTGAACGCAGATCACCTTCTACTTTGTAACCTGCTCCGATGATTTCGCGGATTTTAGCTGCTTGGTCGTCAGTCCAATCTTTGACTTTGATGTTAATGTCAACACCGGCTTCTTCTAAAATCTTTTTTGCACTACTGCGACCTATTCCGTAGACATAAGTCAATCCAACTTCCCCTCTTTTGTTTTGGGGTAAATCTACTCCGACAATTCTTATAGCCATAAACTAATTTTTTGCAAAAATAAATAATTATCCTTGACGTTGTTTA
>JAFNAU010000194.1 GCA_017860335.1 Bacteroidota bacterium | reverse complement strand
GTTTCGGGTTGGAAAAAGAAACGTTATGATGCCAAACTGACCAAAAATCTTCCCTCAAAATTGTATAATGCCACTGCCCGCAGGGTTACCGGACTGAAACTGCATGATATGAACTGCGGTCTCAAGGCTTACCGCCGGGATGTCGTAAAAAATATTGAAGTTTACGGCGAAATGCATCGCTACATTCCCTATCTGGCTAAAAATGCCGGTTTCACCAAAATCGGGGAAAAAGTGGTTGAACACCGTAAAAGGGAGTTTGGCAGTTCTAAATTTGGGATGAATCGTTTTGTCAACGGGTATCTGGATTTGATTACACTCTGGTTTCTGTCCAAATTCGGGAAGCAGCCCATGCACTTTTTTGGTTTAATAGGCAGCCTGATGTTTATACTTGGCTTTTTTGCTGTAATTGTTGTTGGAGTAAAAAAACTAATTTCACTCAGCGCGCACATCCCGTCGCCACTGGTTACAAGCAGTCCGTATTTTTATATTGCCCTTACAGCAATGATTTTGGGTACTTTGCTTTTTCTGACAGGTTTTCTGGGAGAACTTATTACCCGTAATGCACCCGAAAGAAATAATTATAAAATAGAAAAAGAGATTTAAACATTCAAATTTGCATTGAATTTCCGGTTGGTTTATTTAATTGATTACTAATTAATCATGAAACAATTATTATTAGTTGGGTTTGGAGGATTTATCGGTAGCATTGCACGTTATCTGGTCTCAAAACTTAATCTGACCTGGTATTTTCACGATATACCTATGGGAACGCTGACAGTTAATATTCTTGGTAGTATTCTGATTGGTTTTTTTCTGGGAATTTTCGTAAACAGCGAATTGTTGAACACTAACCTTAAGCTATTCCTTGTAGTGGGTATCTGTGGAGGATTTACCACCTTTTCTTCTTTTACTAATGAAAATTTCCAGTTGCTCCAAAACGGGCAATTTTTGACATCTGCTGTTTATGCACTCGGAAGTTTGCTTTTTGGAGTTTTAGCGGTTTATCTCGGATATTTAATCTCTAATCTTCTGTAAAATGAAAAGTGAAAACAGCATTTTGAAGATATATGTAAGCAATACCGACAACTTCGGGATGAGTTTATTCTACGAACATCTGGTAATGAAAGCTTATAAAAAAGGAATTTCGGGTGCAACAGCCTACAGAGGCATAACTGGTTACGGATTGAGCAGTAATAAGATTGTATCCGGCAAATTTTGGGAAATTAATGAAAAACTTCCCGTAATTATTGAAATGATTGACCGCACTGAAGTGCTTGAAAACTTTATTGAGGATATTAAAAGCGAAATCGAAGAGTTCGGAAAGGGTTGCCTTGTTTATATGCAGCCAATCGATATAATAATTCAACAATCGGGTAAAAAGAAATAGAAATTATGTGGATTGAAATATTAAAATATACAATTCCTGCACTGCTGGTGGTACTGGTAACCTATTTGTTACTCAGTCAGCTTTTCAAAAACGAAGCCGATCGGCGGAATTTTGAATTAAAAAAGGCAAACAATACAACTGTTACCCCTATCCGTTTGAAGGCATACGAAAGATTAATGCTGTTGATGGAAAGAATTCATCCCAACAGAGTTATAGTCAATAAAGTGGAAGCCGGTATGAACTGTTTTGAACTTCAGCAGGTACTTCTCAACGATCTCCGGCGTGAATTTGAGCACAACCTCTCACAACAGATTTATGTTAGCAGTGAGCTTTGGAAATCAATTAAAGACGCGTATGAGAATGTTATTCAACTGATTAATACCTGTGCATCGCAATGTCAGGCCGAAGAATCTGCTGCAAAACTGGCGACTATGATTATCAAACTTTACGATTCGGTAGATGAAACAGCTCTGGATGTTGCTATGCAGGCATTGAAAGATGAAGTGAAAGAAATTATTTAAAATTCAGCATGAAGAAACTATATTTTTGGCTATTACCGGTATTACTTCTCGCTTCGGGACTGATATCGTGCAATAATGATGAAACTTGCCGCAAAAGCAAAACCGTGCTTATGGGCGCTAATTTCTATCAGGACACCCTCAACCTGAAAACCAACAAATACGTTACAATAAACTATAAAGCCGATAGCCTCACGGCTTCTGGTGTGGACAGAGATTCTGTCATTTATAATAAAGTAAAGAATATCAGCGAAATAAAACTGCCTGTTGACAAGCTGAAGACACAGAGTCGTTTTTCGATAAAGTTCAATGAAGTATATGATACAATAACTGTTCTTTATCATAATACAGACGAATACTTATCGCTCGAATGCGGATGTGTTCGTACACATACCATTGATACGGTACTGACAACCAATCACATCATCGAAAAAATCAAAATTATCCAACCAATCATTAACACTACTTATGTCGAAAACATTCAAATATATCTTGCTGAGTAGTGTTATTCTCTTCGCCGGATTAGCGCAGGCACAGCAGCCTCAAAATAATTCACTTGCGAATACAAAAACTACTAGTCAATCAAAGAAAGACACTACCACCGTACCTGTCTGGCAGGGTATTAATATCGAAATTGATATTGAACCATTCATTGAGAATGCCTTTACGAATAATACAAACAGAACCGTCTATTCATATCAGGGCAATGTACAAGCTAATCTTAAGAATTCGTACTTACCGGTAATAGAATTTGGGATGGGAGGCGCAACCAGAAATCTTACTAACAACACAAGTTTCAGAAGTGAAGGTATGTTTGGTAAATTAGGTGTTGATTTCAACTTGCTGAAACCGAAACCCGGTGCAAAAATCAAGAATAACTATTTTCTTGCCGGTGCCCGAATAGGCATGTCACAATTCAACTATACAATTGATAATCTGATAATTGAAGACAATTACTGGGGAGGGACTGAAATTATTAATTACTCCATACCAACTACCAAATTCTGGTTTGAGATTGTAGCCGGTGTCCGTGTTGAATTCTTCAAAAATCTGTATCTGGGCTGGAATGTTCGAAATAAGCATCTGCTTAACAACGGGAAATACGGGGCTGTTACACCTTGGTACATTCCCGGATACGGTAGAGGAGAAACATCAGCCTGGGGCTTCAGCTATACTGTTGGATATCATTTTTAATCAGGATATAACTTAAATTCATATTTTTTATGCACACAACACAAGATTTGAATCGCGCAGCGGACAACATCCGGATTTTATCCGCTGCCACTGTAGAGAAAGCAAAATCAGGACATCCCGGCGGAGCAATGGGTGGCGCTGACTTTATCAATGTACTTTATTCCGAATTTCTGGAATATGACCCCGAAAATTCCTACTGGGAAGGTCGTGATCGTTTCTTTTTAGACCCGGGACATATGTCGGCCATGCTTTACTCCGTTCTGGCATTGACCGGAAAATTCAGTATGGAAGACTTGCAGCAGTTTCGTCAATGGGGAAGCATCACTCCCGGACATCCGGAATATGATCTTTCACGTGGAATAGAAAACACATCGGGACCGCTTGGTCAGGGACATACCTATGCAGTAGGTGCCGCAATTGCCGCAAAATTTCTCAAAGCACGTTTTGGAGAAATAATGAACCAGACTATCTATGCCTATATCTCGGATGGTGCAGTACAGGAAGAAATTTCGCAGGGTGCAGGACGTATAGCCGGACACCTCGGACTGGACAATCTGATCATGTTTTACGATTCCAACAATGTTCAGCTATCAACTTACACAAACTCTGTTACAAGCGAAGATGTAGCGATGAAATACCGCGCCTGGGGCTGGAATGTGATTGAAATCAACGGTAATGATGTAACTGAAATAAGAGTAGCCTTGCGTGAAGCTAAAGCTGAAAAAGAAAAGCCAACAATTATTATAGGCAAAACCATCATGGCTAAAGGTGCTGTAGCATCGGACGGCAGATCATTTGAAAATGAAATAGAAACTCACGGTCAGCCACTCGGAGCAAGCGGAGCATCGTTTGCCGATTCTGTGAAAAATTTGGGCGGTGATCCTGAAAATCCTTTCGTAATTTTTGAGGAAACAAAAGCTATTTATGCCAAACGCGAAGCTCAGCTGAAAGAGCTGATGGCTGAAAGAAAACAAGCGGCCAAAGCATGGGAAGCCAAAAACCCCGAACTGGCTGAAAAATTAGCACAGTTCTTCTCAGGCAATGCACCGGAAATAAACTGGGATGAGATCGAGCAAAAACCCAATCAGGCTACCCGCGCTGCTTCTGCCACCGTACTCTCCTATCTTGCACAACATGTGGAAAA
>JAFNAU010000193.1 GCA_017860335.1 Bacteroidota bacterium | reverse complement strand
AACGGAAGAAATTTTGAATATATGGGTGAAGATCCGTATTTATCTTCACGCATGGTTGTCCCCTATGTGCAGGCTGTTCAGCAAAACGGAGTAGCTGCATGTGTAAAGCACTTTGCACTTAACAATCAGGAAAAAGACCGCATGTCGGTGAATGTGGAAGTGAGCGACCGTGCCCTTTACGAAATCTACCTGCCTGCTTTTAAAGCTGCTGTTCAGGAAGGAAAAGCCTGGTCAATAATGGGAGCATACAACCAGTTAAGAGGGCAGCATTGTTGCCACAATGATTTATTATTGAACAAAATCCTCAAAAACGATTGGCAATTTGATGGCGCTGTTATCAGCGATTGGGGAGGAGTGCACAATACCGAACAATCTGTTTACAACGGACTCGATCTGGAAATGGGAACTTCAACCAATGGACTGACAACCGATGGAACTTCGCCTTATTCAGAATATTATCTGGCAGATCCCTATCTGCAGGGCATAAAATCGGGTAAATACAGCGAAAAGGAACTTAACCAGAAAGTTACACGCTTGCTCCGGCTCATTTTCCGAACTACCATG
Organism: Bacteroidota bacterium; assembly: GCA_017860335.1. Taxonomy (GTDB): domain Bacteria; phylum Bacteroidota; class Bacteroidia; order Bacteroidales; family Paludibacteraceae; genus UPXZ01. The sequence goes on along the minus strand of JAFNAU010000193.1, from coordinate 3,716 downwards.
GCTGCAAATCGTCCCTTCGGAAAATTTGTGAGTCCCGAACATTCCGAAGCTGCTCGCAAAATTGCCGAACAAGGAATTGTTTTATTGAAAAATGACAAACAAATATTGCCTATCCCGGTGGGTAAATACAAACGCATTGCAGTGATTGGTGATAATGCAGTTCGAAGTCTCGTAATCGGTGGTGGGTCATCGTCGCTCAAGGTTGCTTACGAAGTTTCCCCGCTCGAAGGGTTTAGAGCTAAATACGGAGCCGAAACCATCGCTTTCTCGCGAGGTTACAGCGCCGATCTGGACTACCGGAAACCTGAAAGCAAAACCATTGCGGATTCATTGCTCGCATCAGCCGTAGAAACAGCCCGAAATGCCGATGCGGTTATTTTTGTGGGAGGTTTAAATAAAAACTGGTTTCAGGACAGCGAAGGTGACGATCGTCAGTCGATGGCACTTCCCTACGAACAGGATAAAGTTATCAACGCGCTTATGACCGTCAATAAAAACCTCACAGTGATACTTTGCACCGGAAACGCGGTTGAAATGCCCTGGCTCGCGCAGGTTCCTGCTTTGGTACAGGCATGGTATCTGGGTTCTGAGGCTGGAAATGCCATTGCCAACATTGTAGCGGGAGAAGTAAATCCTTCGGGCAAGTTGCCGTTCTCTTTCCCGAAAAAACTGGAAGACAATGCTGCATATTCGTATGGAGCGCTTTCGTACCCGGGCAAAGATAACAAGCAAGAATATATGGAAGATATTCTGGTTGGCTATCGTTGGTTCGATACCAAAAAGATTGCACCTCAGTTTCCTTTCGGATACGGGCTCAGTTATACCACATTTTCGTACGGTAAACCATCAACCGACAAAACCGAATATCAGGCAAACGATATAATTAAACTCACATTCCAATTGTCAAACACAGGGAAAACTGCCGGTGCAGAGATTGTTCAGGTGTATGCCTCACAACCAAAGGCATCTGTACTTCGCCCTGTAAAAGAATTAAAAGCATTTAAAAAAGTGCAGTTGAGTGCAGGAGAAACTGCTACGGTGGAGTTGAAAATCAAAACACAGGATTTGGCATATTACAACGACAAAACCCAAAGCTGGGTAGTTGAACCGGGAGAATTTATTCTTCAAACGGCTGCTTCTTCAGCAAATATAAAAGGTAAAGTGGTTGTAAAAATCAAATAACCGATATACATTTGTTTTACTTTAGCCCCGATATCAGCATGATGACATCGGGGCTAATTAATTTAATTCACATAGTCAATTCTCACCAATGTAATTGAACATCCTGCCTGGTAGATTATTATTGAATTACTCTGAGTCTAAAAGCGGCTAATCAGAAAGAAACTATAAAAACGCCTCCTGCCCAATAATCGGTATAGATGAAATGAATAAAGAGAATTACTGCCAGAGTAAATTGCTCAGACAGTGTCTTTTAATTTAATTGTTAAACTTTTCCTTTATCTCAAAATCGATAAAAATCATTTAAAATCACTTCCCTCTTTTTGGCAGACTTTAGTTATACCCGCATTTAGGATTAATATTATGTTGTAAAACATATAAATTTAATGCAGGTTTTAATTTAGTTTTTATAAATTGCATTTCATAATTTAACTAAATGTAATTAATTAACTCTCTCTAAATTAATACAATATGAAAGTATATCAAACTAATGAAATTAAAAACATTTCATTGCTGGGAAGTTCCGGCGCCGGGAAAACCACTCTCGTAGAAGCCATGCTTTATGAGAGTGGAGTAATAAAACGCAGAGGCTCAATCAATAGCCAAAACACTGTTTCCGATTATTTTCCTGTAGAAAAAGAATACGGATATTCTGTATTTTCAAGTGTGATTTCGTATGAATGGAAGAATAAAATGATGAATTTTATCGACTGTCCGGGTTCCGACGACTTTGTAGGAGCAGTGATTTCAGCATTGAATATGACCGATATGGCTCTGATGCTTATTGATGCTGTGAATGGAGTGGAGGTAGGTACCATGAATCAGTTCCGATACACTGAAAGTCTGCATAAACCCCTCGTTTTTCTGATTAATCAGTTTGATCATGAAAAAGCAGATTACGATAATACAATTACCAATTTGAAAGAAACATACGGTAGCAAAGTGGTGCCTATCCAATACACCATTGGCAGCGGACAAGGTTTCGAAGCAATAGTAGATGTGCTCAAACAAAAAATGTATAAATGGAAACCGGGTGCAACAGCGCCTGACGTGATGGATATTCCTGCCGGTGAAAAAGATAAAGCAGAAGAATTATATAAAGCATTGTTGGAAGCAGCTGCTGAAAATGATGAAAATCTGATGGAAAAATACTTCGAACAGGGTTCACTTACTGAAGAAGAAATGCGCGAAGGCATTATGAAGGGTATGATTGACCGTTCTATTTTCCCTGTTTTCTGCGCTTCTGCCGAAAAAAACATGGCAGTTCACCGTATCATGAATTTCCTGAGCATGGTGGCTCCTTCACCCGACCAAATGCCGTCTCTGGTTACTACTGCAGGTGTTGAAGTGAAACCCGATGCCAAAGGTTCAACCAGTTTATTCTTCTTCAAAACTACTGTAGAACCTCATATCGGTGAAGTTTCTTACTTCAAGGTAATGAGTGGTAAAGTGAAGGCTGGCGATGACCTGGTAAACATCAGTCGCAGTTCGAAAGAGCGTATCACTCAGTTATATTCCGTTTCGGGACAGATCAGAAATGTTGTTGATGAAATGGTAGCCGGTAATATAGGTGCAACGGTAAAACTGAAAGATACCCGTACAGGTAACACACTGAACGAAAAAGGTTGCGATTATGATTATAAAGCCATCAAATATCCGGATCCAAAATATCGCCGTGCTATCAGAGCCGTATCAGAATCGGATGAAGAAAAACTGAACGAAATTCTGACCCGTATGCACGAAGAAGATCCGACCTGGATTATCGAACAGTCCAAAGAACTGAAGCAAACTATTCTTTCGGGCCAGGGTGAGTTTCATTTGCGTACATTAAAATGGAGGGTTGAAAATAACGATAAGATTCAGATAGAGTATAAAGAACCGAAAATACCATACCGCGAAACCATTACCAAGGTTGCACGAGCTGACTATCGCCATAAAAAACAATCGGGTGGTGCCGGACAGTTTGGTGAGGTTCACCTGATTGTGGAACCTTACTACGAAGGTATGCCTGCTCCTGATATGTTCCGATTCAATGGTCAGGAATACAAAATAAGTGTTCGTGACACGCAAACTGTTGATCTCGAATGGGGCGGTAAACTGGTTGTAATCAACAGTATCGTAGGTGGCGCTATTGACGCGCGTTTTATCCCCGCCATTATGAAAGGTTTGATGGACCGCATTGAACAGGGTCCTCTTACAGGTTCTTATGCCCGCGATGTACGCGTTATTGTTTACGATGGAAAGATGCACCCGGTTGATTCAAACGAAATTTCATTCCGTCTGGCAGGTCGTAACGCCTTTGCTCAGGCATTCCGTGAAGCCGGTCCTAAGTTGCTCGAACCGATTTACGATGTCGAAGTATTTGCTCCTTCCGATCGTCTTGGCGATGTTATGAGTGACTTGCAGGGTCGTCGTGCAATCATTATGGGTATGCACAGTGAAAAGGGTTTCGAAAAACTTTCAGCTAAAGTGCCTTTGAAAGAACTTAGCAGTTATTCTACGACGTTGAGTTCGTTAACTGGAGGACGTGCTTCGTT
>JAFNAU010000192.1 GCA_017860335.1 Bacteroidota bacterium | reverse complement strand
GGTATCTGGATGGAAAATGTTCCCGTTCCGGAAATTGGAATTAATGATGTACTGATTAAAATAAAGAAAACAGCTATTTGTGGTACTGATCTCCATATTTATAAATGGGATGACTGGTCTCAGAAAACAATTAAAACTCCCATGACCATCGGCCACGAATATGTAGGTGTGATTGTCGATAAAGGAGCCGGAGTGAAAAATGTGAAAATCGGAGACCGTGTTACCGGTGAAGGGCATATTGCCTGTGGTCATTGTCGTAACTGTCGTAGAGGAAAACTTCATGTCTGTGAAAATACAATCGGAGTCGGAGTAAACCGCGATGGAGCTTTTGCCGAATATCTGTCGTTACCAGAGTCGAATGTGGTTCATCTGGATGAACGTATCTCAGACGAAATTGCTTCGATAATGGATCCCTTTGGAAATGCAACACATACAGCTTTGTCATTTCCGGTTCTCGGCGAAGATGTTCTGATTACAGGTGCCGGTTTGATAGGAACGTTAGCTACAGCTATCTGTAAATTCGGAGGAGCTCGTAATATCGTTGTTACTGATCTGAGTGAATACCGATTGAACATTGCAAAAAAAATGGGAGCTACCTGTACTGTGAATGGATTAAAAGGAGAAACCGTTGAAGGCGCCAGAAAAGAACTTAAGTTGCGTGGATTTGATGTTGGACTTGAAATGTCGGGAGCACCTGCGGCATTCAGAGAGATGATTGACAATATGTATAATGGATCGAAGATCGCATTACTCGGCATTCTGCCTAATTCAACCACTGTTGATTGGAATGAAATAATATTTAAAGCTCTGACCCTGAAAGGGATATATGGTCGTGAAATGTGGGAAACCTGGTACAAAATGCAGCAAATGCTCCTTTCCGGCTTAGATCTGGCACCGGTTATAACTCACCGTTTTCCAATCAACGAATTTCAAAAGGGTTTTGATGTGATGGAAAGCGGACAATGTGGTAAAGTAATTTTAGATTGGGAATAATATCAGTTAGTTGATCAGATAAAAAGACAATCCCTGTAAAGTTCAGCTTTACAGGGATTGTCTTTTTATCTGTATTTCAAATCATCAAAACCAGCGTACGTATGCGAAATCCTGACGATGAGGCAGTAGCTCATTTTTAGGGAATATGCGGTAGCTTGTTTTGTAAACACCAGCTTGTTGTAATTTGAATGTCAGGCTGAAATACATCCTGGAACCTTCAGTTTTCACAAGGTTCAATTCGGTGGCTTTGAAGAAATGATCATTGTTGTTCTTATCAGTATAAATGGTTACCATTTCTACGCCAACACTTTTCTCATTCATTTTGGTGTCAATTATAACTTTAGTTTCATAATTTTCACCTACTTGTGGATTGTTAAGAAATTTTTCAGAAGATTCCACACTGATTACTTCGATATTATTCCATCCGGCCGACAATGTTTCTTTCCAGTTTGCAATTTCTTTTGCAACCTTATAATTATTTGCCATTAGTAAACCTGAACGTTTAGCCTGCTTGATGTAGAACCTTTCGAAATAATCATCCATCATGCGTTTTGTTGTAAAACGTGGTGTGATTTGAGCAATCGAGTTCTTGATATATTGAATCCATTCCGGTGAATAACCCTTTGTGTTTTTAGCAAAATATAAAGGTATTATTTCGTTCTCCAATATGTTGTAAATGGTAATCGCATCCAGTTTATCCTGGAACTCCTGGTTCTGGAAAGTACGTTTCTCGGTAAGTGCCCAGCCTGCATTTTTTTTGTAGCCTTCATACCACCAGCCGTCGAGTACCGAGAAGTTCAGAACTCCGTTCATCTGAGCTTTTTCGCCCGATGTTCCTGATGCTTCCTGAGGTCTTGTGGGAGTGTTGAGCCATATATCAACGCCGGAAACCAGACGCTTTGCTAAACGCATATCATAGTTTTCAAGGAAGATAATTTTTCCGAGGAACTGCGGCATGTGCGAAATTTCAACAATTCGTTTGATGAGTCCTTTCCCGGCACCGTCAGCAGGATGCGCTTTACCTGTGTAAAGGAATTGAACGGGATGAATAGGATCATTAACGATTTTTTCCAGTCTTTCGAGGTCGGTAAACAGCAGATGTGCGCGTTTATAAGTTGCAAACCGGCGTCCGAAACCAATGATCAGAGCATTTGGATTGATTGAATCCAGGATGGAAACAATTCGTGACGGATCGCCCTGGTTTTTAATCCAGTTTTCCTGAAATTGCATCCGGATGTATTCAACAAGTTTGTTTTTAAGCGACAGACGAAGATTCCAGATTTCCTGATCGGGAACCTGATATATTTTCTCCCATATTTTCAGATTTGACTGATCTTCGTAGAATGCTTTCGTGAAGTATTTTTCGTAAAGAGCTTTCCATTCGGATGAGGTCCATGAGGGCAAATGCACTCCGTTAGTTACATAGCTTACATGAGACTCTTCGGGGAAATATCCTTTCCAGATGGGGGCAAACATCTTTTTTGATACCTCACCGTGTAGCCAGCTTACTCCGTTTACTTCCTGGTTTGTGTTGCATGCGAATACACTCATGTTGAACTTCTCGTTATTGTCGCCGGGATTTTCGCGTCCCATATCCATAAGCTCATTCCATGAAATCTGCAATTTTCCCGCATATTCACTCATATAGCGGCCAAAGAGGCCTTCATCAAAACTATCGTGACCAGCAGGTACTGGTGTGTGAACCGTATAAATGGAACTTGCACGCACTACTTCAAGTGCCTGATTGAATGTCAGGTTTTCGTCGTGAATCAGATCAACCAGCCGTTGAACATTGATAAGGGCAGCATGACCTTCGTTGCAATGATATATTTGTTTCTTAATTCCTAATTTTTTCAGGGCAAGAATACCACCGATACCGAGCATGATTTCCTGTTTAAGACGGTTTTCCCAGTCGCCTCCATACAGCTGGTGAGTGATGGAACGGTCAAATTCGCTGTTTTTATCATAGTCAGTATCAAGCAGATAAAGTGAAACACGTCCTACCGAAACTTTCCATACATGAGCATACACAGTACGTCCCGGATAGGGTACTTCCACTTCCAGTGGCTGATTATTTTCATCCATCACCTGTTTTATTGGCAATGTATTAAAATTCTGAGGTTCGTAGACAGAAATTTGTTCACCATCAACCGATAATGACTGTGTGAAATATCCGTAGCGATACAGGAAACCGACAGCAGTCATATCTACATTACTGTCACTGGCTTCTTTCAGATAGTCACCAGCAAGAACGCCGAGACCTCCGGAATATATTTTCAGCACTTCGTTCAATCCATATTCCATGCTGAAATAAGCTATCGATGGACGGTTGGTGTTAGTAGGCTCATTCATGTAAGCCTTAAATTTAGCGTAAACATTGTCTACTTTCTCTATAAATTCCGGATTGTTAGCAAGCTGATCCAGTTTATCGTAATTAAGCAGATTCAGTAATTGGACGGGATTTGACGCCGCTTCTTTCCAGACTGGTCTTTCAATTTCACGAAACAATTTTTTGGCCTCACTATCCCATGACCACCAAATGTTTTGTGCCATTTCTTCCAGTTTATTCAGATTTTCAGGAAGCTTTGATTTTATAATAATATTCTTCCAGGGTATATCATTTGTGCTGTTGACTTTAAGTTTCATAAGAAATTTGCTGTTTATTATTTTTGTAAAAAGGGTTTAATCAGACATAAGAATATATCAAAAATATGTTCTATAACATAATATGTGGCAAAAATAGTAAAAATATTCTTAAAATTGCGGTGATGTATAGTTAAAATTGACAATAATAAATTTCAAACGTATGCGTAATTTATTAATGGTTAAATATCAGAGTTTTAACCTGTGATTGCGATTTTTTAATGCTATTTCGTAAGCCTGATAATAATAATCAATAAATTCGCTCCATAAAGCCCGTTTAGACGTTGCTAATGCCTTTTTTCTGACATCATCCGTTTTGTCGGAATTGTAATTTGTAAATTTTGCCAGTATATCACCTATTTCCTCACACATTTGCGCATGATTGTAGTCGGAGCGATGTACTACGGCAACTCCGTGCCTTGTATCATAATTGGATTTAACCCATAGACCAAATCCGGACTTATCGGAGGTGATCGTAGGGACGGAAAACGCTACACTTTCGAGCGGTGTATATCCCCAGGGTTCGTAGTACGACGGGAAAATGCTAACATCCATACCAATGAGTAAGTCCAGGTATGTCATGTTGAAGATGCCATCATTTCCGTTAAGATAGGATGGTACAAAAATTACTTTCACCTTTTCGTT
>JAFNAU010000033.1 GCA_017860335.1 Bacteroidota bacterium | reverse complement strand
CGGAGAAGCGGTGCTGAAATCGACTCAGAAAAGCAATTATAGCTGGTTGTTCGGTCTGAACGGTTTCGGGCAACGGATCAATATGTCGGCTCCGGTGAGCTTCCGCGAGGATGGAATTCGAACCATTCTTCAGCCGGTGTTTACAAAAATCGGACAAGCTTCCGGCATGACGATGACGGTGAAAAACCCTACGCTGGATATTCCCGGAACTTATGATACCAACCGGAGCGGAGGTGCCATGTTTCATCAGTCCACATTCGAAAATATACTGGTCGATGGACTTTCGCTTACACTTGGCGCACGTTTAGACATTGAAAAGGTAGCGCTGGACTACAATTCGAATTCGTATCTGGATATTGAAGCCAAAAGAGGTCCGATGGTAATTCAACAGCGTTCGACAGCCGAACTGGTTGGAACAGCCGATACTACATTTGTGGAATTCTTACCAAAAGCTGCGTTGAAATACGAGTGGGGCAGGATGAACTTTGTTTACGGAAGTGTTTCCCGCGGCTATAAAACCGGAGGATTTAATGTTCAGATGATCTCCGACCTGGTCAGAGACAAACTGCAAAACACCCGTCCGGGAGCTCCGGCACAAGAAACAGATGTGAAACAAGCCGTCATGTACAAACCCGAACAAAGCTGGAACTACGAGGCAGGAATTCAAAATACTTTTCTGGATAGAAAACTGCGTACCTCACTAACGCTGTTTTACATGGATATCAAAGGACTTCAGCTCACCGAATTCGTAGCCAGCGGTGCAGGCCGCAAACTTACCAACGCGGGAACAGCTGTGAGCAAGGGATTGGAAATCTCAGCTGATATGAAGATTAGCCCGGAACTGAACATCGGTCTGAATTACGGTTATGCTCATGCTTCGTTCTCGAATTACAAACAGGTGGAAACGGTGAACGGACAATCTGTCGAAGTGGATTACTCCGGCAAATTTGTGCCTTACGCGCCACAGCATACTGCCAATGTGTACCTCAACTACCGGAAAAAGCTGGAAAATTTGTTTGTCAACGAGGTGTACGGAACGCTCTCATACAGCGGTATCGGCAAGATTTACTGGCAGGACTCGAATGAGATATTTGAAGATTTCTACAGCCTGGCCGATGCGGTAGTGGGTGTGAAGAAGAATGCATTCGGACTTGAACTGTGGGGTAAAAATCTGTTGAATACCCACTACAATGTTTTCTACTTCGAATCGTTTGGTAATAAGTTCTTCCAGCAGGGCAAACCGCTGCAGGTAGGAGCGAGACTGATACTTGAAATCTAAGAGTAAAGCAATTACATACATAAACCAGCCGGCAATACGTTGAAAGTGCATATTGCCGGTTGTTGTTTTAAACCTAAGATGGATAATCTGAATAAAACAGAGTTAGGTATTAGTCATATGCGGATTGGAGGTTCTGTTGGTAAGCAGGAACCTGATTTGTGGTAAATGAGTGACTTTGTGTATTCAGGGAAAATGCTGATTTATGGGTGTTTCAGGCTTTTATATATCTCTTTAGCAGCCTTCCGGGCGGCTCCGGGAGCGCCGAGTTTACGGCTGATTTCCGCATAGTCTTTCAGTTGTTGAGAGCGATAGTCAGGCTCATTCAGCAACCGGTGGAGTTCACCGTAAACAGTAGCGGGGGTAAACCGGTGTGCCAGCAGTTCCTTAACAACTTCCTTTCCGGCAATAAGATTGACCAGCGAGACGAATTTTGTCTTAATAACCAATGGTTTGATCATCATGGCGACACGTCCGAAAGCAACTTTGTATACTACTACCTGAGGTGTACCGATCAGTGCCGTTTCGAGGGTGGCAGTGCCCGAATTCACTACGGCAGCCTGAGCGTGTGCCAGCAATTCGTAGGTCTGATTAAAAACAAGGTTAACCCCTGTCTGACTGATAAGCGGAGTGTAAAATTCAGGTTCAATACCCGGAGCACCGCTGATAACGGGTTGATAACCGGAAAAATGGCTGACAGCTTCCAGCATGATGGGCAGACAGCTTTTAATTTCCTGTCGGCGACTCCCGGCCAATAGTGCTATGATTGGTTTTTCGGAAAGAGAGTTTTTATTGCAGAATTCATTTAGAGTCTGTTCCTGATTGGGACGGGTGGCTATACTGTCCACACAGGGATTGCCCACATACGTTACAGAGTAATTATGCCGGTGATAAAATTCCGTTTCAAAAGGCAGAATGGTAAACATACGGTCAACGTATTGCTTTATCTGCTTTATCCTGAATTCCTTCCAGACCCAGATTTTGGGAGAAATGTAGTAGTATACCGGTAAGTTCAGCTTCTCTTTGGCATAACGGGCTATTCGAAGGTTGAACGACGGGTAGTCAATCAGTATCAGCACATCAGGACGAAACTCAGCGAGGGATTTCTTACAGTCATCCAGATTACTGACAACTTTCCGGGCGTTTTTCAGGACAGCCAGAAAACCCATAAAAGCCATATCCCGGTAATGTTTCACCAGCTTGCCTCCCTGAGCAGCCACGCATCAGGTTGGAAGCATGTAAATCGCCCGAAGCTTCACCGGCAATGAGAAAATAGCGAAGCCCCCTAAATCCCCCCTGGGGGACTTCTTGGTCTGCACTGAAGTTTGAGTTTTCACTCATTATGATACGTTTATAAGAATAAAATTTATAAGAAATACTCTCTGTAAGTCCCCTATGTGGGATTTAGGGGGCTTTTACATCATAAATAACGCGGCGATTAAATATGGAATGACGCCCATCATCATGCCAATTCCCAGTTTGAAACAATCCTGTTTGTAGAATACAAATACCCCCACCAGATTGACCATGATAGAAAGCAACAGGAGTTTCCCCAGCATCACACCCGGATAAAGCTCTTTCAGAATTTCAAAAAAAGGTAAATTGCCCGGATAAAACCGTTTGAGATACAGCCATAAAAAACAGACCGGAAGGAGCAAACCGGGTATAAAACCGTAGAGAAAATGATTGAACTTCTTCATTTATTCCAGTCAGGCAGTTGATTAACGGTATTATCGGTTGACGTCAGGAGTTTTTAATTCCTGAACCTGCAATTCCCACTTTCCGATGGGTTCAATCATCGCGTGAGCGGTCATGTCGGTAGTTGTCGGGACGATGGAAACATAACCTTTAGCCAGTGCCCATTCATCGGTATCTTCCGCATCGGGCTCGTGGTTCTCAAAGTAACCCGTCAGCCAGTAATAATCGTGTCCCACAGGATCAGTTCTGCGGGCAAATTCCTTGACCCAGACGCCTTTGCACTGGCGTGAAATCCGGATGCCCTGTATTTCACCCACGGGAGCATTCACGTTAAGGCAAATGTTCTCGGGTAATCCGTTTTTCAGCGTTTCAGTGGTAATGCGCAGGATATAGGGTTCAAACGCGGTGAAATCGGCTTCGTGCGAGTGATCGCACAGCGAAAACCCGATAGACACGACGCCGTGCTGGCAGCCTTCGAGTATCGCGCCCATGGTGCCCGAATAAATGACATTGATGGCCGAATTCGCTCCGTGATTTATACCGGCAACAACCAGATCAGGATTTGTTTCTAAGATATCGTTGAAAGCCAGTTTAACACAGTCTGTTGGCGTGCCGTTGCAGGAATAAATGGTTAATCCTTCGCTCTTCTCGAGCAAGCGGTATCGCAGGGGCGTATGTACCGTGATCGCGTTTGATTGTCCGGAGCGGGGTCCGTCGGGGGCAACAACTATAACATTGCCAATTTGCTGCATCAGTCTAGTCAACACGCGTATTCCGGGAGCATTGACACCGTCATCGTTGGTGATTAATATAGTAGGTTTCATTATAGTTTATAGTCAATAGTTCATAGCCAATAGTTTTTTAGTCGATAGTTTCATATTCAAACCCGAAACCCCGAACTTGAAACCCGAAACAGAATTAAAATCAGTTAGTTCGTTTCAGTTTCAGTACGGTCAATTCCAAAAACAGGGTATTGAGTATCAGAAAATAGATTACATCGGTGGTATCGACCACGCCCCGGCTGATGGATTTGTAATGTGTATGAATGCCGAGATTTTCGACGAACTGCATTTTTATACCACTGTTCATGAAACTGGTTAACACATCAAATCCATAATAAAAAAAGAAACAAAGCGTCAGTCCGATGATAAAAGCGATAATCTGATTGCGTGTCAGCGAGGAGGAAAAAGTTCCGATAGCCATATAGATGCTTCCCAGAAAAATCAAACCGATGAATGATCCCCAAAACTGTCCCGCATCCACATTGCCCACCGGTTCGGCCAGATAGTTCACGGTGAAGTAATAAATCAGGGTTGGAATTAATGCCAGAACGACCAGAATAGTTCCTGCAAAATATTTCCCCAACACGATTTGTCGTGTTGTGAGTGGCTTGGTAATAATCAGTTCCCAGGTGCCGGTCTGTTTTTCTTCGGCAAAAAAACGCATGGCTATAGCCGGACAAAGCAGGAGAAAAAGCCAGGGAGCCAGGTAAAACAAACCATCTGTATTGGCATATCCGGCATCAAGAATGTTGAATTCACCCGGAATTACCCATAAAAACAGTCCGGTCAGCAACAGAAATATTCCAATAACAATATATCCTGTAGCACTGCTGAAGAAGGCGTGAAGTTCTTTTTTTAGGATAGATAACATTTACTGCGACAATTTTCTTAATTTTGCGAGTTCAAAGATAGCGAATTTTATTCTAAAGCTATATCATAACCGTACATGAGCCTCAAAAAAAATATAGTACCCTTTATATTGTTTTGTTTCCTGACACAGTTTGCAGCAGCTCAGTTTTCCGGAAATACGACCTACAAAGGTGAATACATCTATGGCTCGGTTTGGAAACACAACAAACATCTCGAGAATCTGGTAAACGGACCGGTTACAGGAGCTGAGTTTGCCGTAGAATGGCAGTCAGTGAAAGGCTGGCACCGGCATTTCAACTATCCTTACCTGGGTCTGGCCGTAAGCTGGCTCAATCTCGGAAATCGCGATACACTGGGTGCAGCGATAGCTGTGTATCCATACGTTAACTTTCCGATTGTCCGGTATGGACGTTTTTCGGTGAATTTCAAGTCCGGTGTTGGCCTCAGTTATGTGACTAAAACTTTTAATGAATTCAGAGATGAGGTTGTAAACGGTACGCTGAAGCTCGACAACAGCAACGCAGCTATCGGATCGCATATGAATGTGTATTTTGCCGCTGGATTTAATGCCGAATTTCCTGTAACAGATCATTTCAGTTTTACAGCCGATTACGGCTGGAATCACACCTCGAACGGCATGATCCGGGTGCCCAATTCGGGTATAAATATGTTTAATGCATTTCTCGGCCTGAAATATACTCCGAATTATTCAGCCAGGCGAAATGAATACCTGCAATATTATTACGCGCCTGATATACCTCGTGATATTGCTGTGGAACTGACTGTGTCCGGAGGATGCCGGCAGCTTTATTACCTCGATGACAAGACATTTCCGATTGGCTCGCTCCAGGCGGACGTGTACAAACCACTCACCAATTTTTACCGCATGGGACTGGGAGCTGATTTGTTTTACGACGGGGTATTTGAAAGCGGATTGAGATATAAACGTACTTACCTTGCCTCTGAAAAGTTCTTAAACAAAATCCGGTTTGGGGTGTCGTGGCAGAATGAACTGATCATGGGTCGGTTGACGGCCGGAATTCACGCGGGAATATACTTATACAACCCGATAAAGAACCTGGAGCCCTATAATGAAGCCAAAGCCGGAACACTTGACAAAGGACTTATCTATCCGTATAAAATCGATGATGAAGATGGCTGGTTTTATACCCGCCTTTCGGGTAAATACCTGCTCACCAAACACCTGTATGCCTCACTTGGACTTAAAACCCACCTCCAAAAGGCAGAATTCATCGAGTGGGGAATGGGATACCGGTTTTAACAGATCAGAATGGTTGATTAATTTTTGTTTTTACTCTTCGTATTTTAGTCCGTCAAGCATAAGCAGCAAATCACTTTCGGCTATTCCATTGGAAATCAGCGTTTCTTTATCCTGCTGGAACAGCGTGTCGAAGCGTACCCAGTTGTTGTTGAGTAACCGCAGAGATTGAATATAATATTCAGCGGCTTTTTGTTGCTTGTTCAGACTCCATTCAATATGTCCGGCTGTGCAGTAATCGGCAGGTATCAGATTTTCAGTTTCCAGCAGCAATGTCGAGAAATATTTAGCCTGTGCGGGATTTTTTGCAACAAACGAACAATGCATGATTTCGCGGAAAATCTTCGGATTATCGGGATATTCCTCGTTGAGTTGCATCAGTACGCGCAGGGCTTCGTCAGTTTTCCTAAGTTCCTTGAGGCAGCTAACAATCTGCAACCTGACCGAAAGCTGACCTGGCTTAATAAAGTCGGTATGCCGGTATACCTCCAGCGCTTTTTCGGCATTGCCCATCAGGCGGTAACACAGGGCAATCTTGCGGTTTGTCCAGAAATCATCGGGCTGTATGAGATCCGCTTTTTTGTAAGCATCGAGTGCTTCGGTAAGGCGCGATGTCTGCTGAAAGGCATAACCCATTTTCTGATACAGCGCTGCCGATATTTCACCTTCTTTCTTTATTTCGTCGAATAGTTCGAGCGACTGCGCGTAGAGTTTTTTCGTGAAATAGTATTCAGCAATATTAGTTTTGAGCGTGTCGTCAATTGATAACAAATCAAACAAATAAGTTTTGTGCATGATAAGCGATTTGGTAAACATATTGACAAAGTCGCTCCGGTGTGGATTGAGCCGGAAGAACCGGAACAGATCCTGAATATAATGTTTTGAAATATTTTTTGCCTGCACATTGGGAGAATGCAATGCTTCGTCCTTACTGATTTCTTCCATTTGCTCGGTGGCTTCGCCGAATGATTGTTTCATCAGATTACGCTGCAATTCCGGCATCTGCAATACGCTCAGACAGAATGAGTAACGGTCCGAATTGCACATGACTTCCGAACTCAGAAAAATGGTCATCAATGATTTGTCATCGGTTGCAAACAGGGGTTTTACAGCCGTATTATCCGTATCGAAAGGCATGAACCAGTTCGAAAATTCGGAAAAGAAAGGAAACGATTTCAGCATAGCGAATGTACTCATATACACATCGGCTCCTTCCAGTTGCAATTCGGCAAATTCCTGAATTTTATCTGAAGCGCCCGATTTTTCAATCATCTCTTCCCATTGGGGATTGATTTCGCCCCATTCATCCAAATTCATCATATTTTCGGGATTAAGTCCCTCGTCCATCAGCGGACGAAGTTTCATCAGCTCCGGAAAAATCTCTTCCTGTAGTTTTTTTGAGACTTGTTCTGTTTCGGTAGTCGCTATAATTTGTATGATAATGTTCTGGAGCTGTTCGGTGATAACATTATCATCGGCCAAAATTACCAGCCGGTTGCGGATAGCGGGAAAGTAGGGCAGGAAGCGGTTGTACTTCGCCAGTACAAAACACAGACCAGCAAGAGCTCTTTCCCGTGCATACATATCGGAGGTATTGCAGGCATCGAGCAGCATCAACAGCTTGGTTTCGTCAAAGTAACGCCAAAGATTGAGTGTCAAAGCAGAAACCAGCATGGATTTAGCCACAGAGTCGGTATTTGTTTCGTCCATTGCCTGCCGGTAGAGATTGAGAATTTCGGGAGAATCATATCTGGATTTGAGCCAGAAGTGATTGAAAAGAAAATGAATAGCAGTTTCAAATTCAAGCTGTATTTCTCTTTCGTGTCTTGTGTCAACAGTTTCGGCTTCTTGAAGCAGTGCCATTTTATCCATCCTCTTCAGACCATTTTCCAGGTCGGAGAGAGTTGGCTGGGGTGTGAAGGGAAAATATCTTTTCTGAGAGAATTCAAAATTGGACGAATCGCGGGTAAACAGTTCCTCGCGTAAATCGGCAATCTGTACAAACATTTTTGCAATCAGTTTATTATACACCAATTTTCGTTCGGGGTCGATCATTCCCTTCAGAAAATATTGCAGCATATACCGATAGCTTTGCTGCATATTTTCAATATTTTCACGGTGTACCGGCGACTGGAGTTCGTTGCTCAGTTCAATGATTTTGTCGAATGCGTTCTTCAGGTTTCCCTGCGAAAGGAAGGCTATCGATTGTTTGTAAACGCTTTGAATCTCAGTAGTTGTCATAGTCTTTATTACAGATTGAGAAGTGGAGCAAGCTACTGATTATAAGCCTAATATGAATAAGGAGGGATTAACCCATTTTGCTTATTTTCCGCAACTTTTCTTCATCTATTATTTTTATTTTTCGTCCGTCCATGGCAATGAGCGATTCGTTAACAAAACTTGCCAGTGTACGTATGGCATTGGAAGTGGTCATGTTTGAATGATTGGCCAGATCTTCACGCGACAAATAAATACTGATAGTTGCGCCATCCTCTTCCAGTCCATAATTGTCTTTAAGAAACAACAAAGACTCTGCCAAACGTCCGCGAATGTGTTTTTGTGTCAAATTGACAGTCCGGGCATCGGATTCAGCCAGGTCGAATGACAATTCTTCCAGAAAACGATAACAAAAGGCATTGTTGTGGCGGAGTATGGACAGGAAATTTTCACCGCTGATCATATAAACGGTTGAGTCCTCGAATGCAGTGACAGTCGTGCTGTTTGGTTCGTTGGCGATAATAGCCCGATAACCGAAATGTTCACCGGGTTTGAGCATCCTCACTATCTGCGCCCGGTTACCAAAACCATTCTTATACACTTTGACTTTCCCTATCGCCAGAATCATCAAATGTGTAGGTTCGTCACCTTCACACTGAATTACTTCATTTTTTTTGTAATGATGAATGGTGTACGAATTTTGAATAAAATTTCTTTCATCGTGCGTAAGTACATCCCAGAAAGTAAATACGTCTTCAATGGACCGAAGTAATGAAATTTGCCTTTTTGCCATGGCATCAATCAGATATGTTTGAAAACTATGTTCTTTAGCACAAATTTAGAAAATTATTTCAAATAAGTTGCCATAAATGGTGGAAAATCTACCGTTTTGTAAAGTTTATACATTATATTAACGTTTAATAAAATTTTATTTAACAATATTAGGATTTGTTTAATAATCCGGAGAGATTCATTTTTTTTCTCACAGTCACTGTAATCATTCGAAAAATGAACTATTTTTGCATAATACAAAAAATCCCGGATAACTATGAACCGATTTAAACTTCATTTGATAACCATACTGTTAATTCTCAGCGGTGTAAATCTGATTAACGCGCAAAATGTCATTCTCAGCGATTCGGCTGTTGTAAGTCTTCTGACTTGTTCGCCCGGTCCTGAGGTTTATGCCAAATTTGGTCATACTGCCATCCGGCTTATTGAACCTGCACGTGGAATGGATATCGTTTTCAACTACGGTATGTTTAATTTTAACAAGCCCAATTTTTATATGAAATTTATCAAGGGTGAAACGGATTACGAACTGGGGGTGTATGAAACAAGGTATTTTCTGCCCGAATATCAGGAAAGAAATTCATCGGTAACCGAGCAGGTGCTCAATCTAACAAAAGAAGAAAAACAGCAATTGGTTGACGCGCTTTTTATTAACTATGAACCTCAAAACAGAGAATACAGGTATAATTTTGTTTTCGACAACTGCTCCACCCGTCCGCGAGATAAGATACTTTCGGTTATCGATGATAAGGTCGAATACCATTCGGTAAGTGAACAGCAAACTTACCGGAACAGGGTCGGTTTTTACACGGGAGAAAATACCTGGACAAAATTTGGTATTGACATGCTTCTGGGAAAGGATGCTGATGTTAAGTCCACCCGCTGGACATCCATGTTTCTTCCCGAAGTGTTGAGCCGTGAGTTTGGTGCTGTAGAATTAGTTGCAGCAGATGGTACAAAACGCCCGCTTGTTAAATCAGAAAAAATTCTGGTCGAACGTAAGGATGAAAACGTAAGTTCCGGAATATTGCAACAACCGCTGATCATAACTCTGGCCATTCTGCTGATCGGGGTGATTATCATTCTGGCAGAGTACAGGCAAAAGAAATACTGCAAGATTGTCGACAGTGTGTTATTGATAGTTACCGGACTAGCCGGTATTATTGTTTTTTATCTGATGTTTTTCTCTGTACACCCCCTCGTAAAATCCAATTTCAATATCCTTTGGTGTAATCCACTAAATGTGATTGTTGGCATATTGCTCTGGAATAAAAAACTTCACACGTTCATTAACTATTTTCAGTTGGCAAATGTTTTCCTTTTCTTTGGTGCGCTGCTTGTATTTGTACTTTCCATTCAGGCAATCAATGTGGCATACATTCCACTAATTGTATTACTGCTGGCCAGATCATTGAACTGGATTGTCAAGCAAAGCAGAAAGTTGAAATCATTCTAAGAAACGTATCGGGGTCTTTATCGCGAATTTCATAAAGGCATAATACTTACACGCTAATCCCAGCACTTCTGAAGATATCTTTCAGTCGGGAATCTTTTTTTCTTATTACCCTGTTGCTTTATTGCTGCAATACAGGTTACATTAAACCGGTAAAAACCGTACTTTTGTATCTTCAAATTTAGCTTGTTGAAATGAAAGAGAAAGAAACTTTATGGAACAAGAACTTCAGTGTCGCATGTATAGCTAACTTTCTGATCGCGTGTTCTTTTAATCTGTTAGTGCCGGTTATCCCTTTGTATCTGACAGAAGTGCTGCACATTCCTGAAACAAATGTTGGGATTGTACTTTCGTCGTACGTGTTGGCTATGCTGTTCATGCGTCCGTTTTCGGGATATATGGTGGATATTTTCCCCCGTAAGGCTTTATATATCATTGGCCTGTCCCTTTTTGTTTCCGTATATTTAGGCTATTACCTGGTTACAGCAGTACTGGCTTTTGTTATCGTTCGTTTTATTCACGGAGTATTCTGGGGCATTACGAGCGTGTCGGCCAATACGGTTGTGATTGATATCATACCGGCATCAAGACGAGCTGAAGGGATTGGCTTTTTTGGCATGTTCAATAACCTGGCCTTGGCTATTGCACCTTATATTGCACTGAATATTTATCATTCAGCCGGTTTTCATTGGTTGATAACATGCGCGATTGGCATGGGGATAATGGCTATAATTTTTGTCAGTTTAATCAATGTGCCTGTCCGTCCAAAATCGGTACGTCCGCCACTTTCCTTTGACCGTTTCATCCTCTTGCCGGCTTTACCGGTGCTGATCAATCAGATAATTATGACTTCAGCCTGGGGAACGCTCATTCCTTTTGCCGCCCTGTACGGAAAGAGTATAGGCATTCAAAATTCAGGCATTTTATTCTTATTTTTGGCATTTGGTATCATCGTCTCCCGTATTTTTTCAGGAAAAATGGTTGACAAAGGTTACATTCATCCGGTGATAATTTCAGCATTGTTGATAGCTGCTATCGGATTTGTAGTTTATTCGCAGGTTCATCTGCTGGTGGCATTTTGTGTTTCAGCCTTTGTGGTGGGGGTTGGTTTTGGAATGCTCCTTCCGGCATTGCAGACCATCTATGTTAATATGGCAACACACGACCGGCGCGGAACGGCTTCTTCCACCTATTTAACCGGATTTGATGTGGGTAATGGCATTGGAATGCTTACCGGCGGATACATCATTACTTTATGGTCTTTTCAAACTCTTTATATCATTGCCGCTGCCGCGTGTTTACTCGGAATAATCGTGTATCTGACCAGTACGATCAGGGTTTATAACCGGAAAAAACTGGTGGAATAATTAGAACAGAATTCCGTCAGCTATCAAAAAACCGGGTTGCAATTTTCAGCAAACCCGGCTTAACTAAACAACTATTTTTTCTTGTATCCCTTTTCATGTACTGAACTGACTGCTCGTCCTGAAGGATCTGCATTTTTCTTGAAAGCTTCGTCCCATTCCAGAGCAACAGGTGTACTGCACGCCACTGATGGCACAGAAGGTACACAGAGTGCTGCACTGTCCGATGGAAATAATTCACTATAGATGCTGCGGTAGTAATATTCTTCTTTCGTCATGGGCGGCTGGATAGGAAAACGATAGGCTACGTTTGCCATCTCGTCGTCGGTTACCTTTTGTGTGGCCATCTCTTTCAGAGTATCAATCCAGTTGTAACCAACCCCGTCGGAGAACTGTTCCTTCTGACGCCAGGCGATATCTTTCGGCAGATAGTCTTCAAATGCCAAGCGAAGTATATGCTTTTCGATTTTTCCATTCCCGGCCATCTTATCTTTTGGATTTAGCCTCATTGCCACATCCATGAATTCCTTGTCGAGAAATGGTACCCGCCCTTCAACTCCCCAGGATGCCAGTGATTTGTTAGCCCGAAGACAATCGTACTGATGAAGTTTGCTGAGTTTACGCACCGTTTCCTTGTGAAATTCTTCGGCATTGGGAGCTTTGTGGAAGTATAGGTATCCTCCGAATATTTCATCGGCTCCTTCGCCCGAAAGCACCATTTTAACGCCCATGGATTTAATGTAGCGGGACAGGAGATACATCGGCGTACTGGCTCTGACAGTAGTCACATCGTAGGTTTCGATATGATAGATAACATCGCGGATGGCGTCCAACCCTTCCTGAACAGTAAAGTTTATTTCGTGATGTACAGATCCGATGTGTTCAGCAACCTTTCGGGCAGCAGCCAGATCCGGAGATCCTTCCAGCCCGATAGCAAATGAGTGAAGTTGAGGCCACCATGCATCTTCAATGTTTCCACTTTCAATACGTTTAGCTGCAAATTTTTTGGCCACAGCCGAAATGATAGAGCTGTCGAGCCCGCCCGAAAGCAGTACACCGTAAGGAACATCCGACATCAGCTGACGTTCTACGGCATCTTCCAGTGCACGTCGAAGTTCTTCAACGCTGGAAGAGTTATCTTTCACGTTGTCATATTCCATCCAGTCGCGGACATACCATTTTGTTGGTTTGCTATCCGGGCTGTAATAGTATTGCCCGGGAAGAAATTCTTCAATCTTATTGCAATATCCTTCCAATGCCTTTAATTCAGAAGCCACGTAATAAGCTCCCTGTTTGTCCCAACCCTGATAAAGCGGGATGATGCCGATGTGATCGCGTCCGATAAGAAAGCGGTTGTTCTCGATGTCGTAGAGCGCGAAAGCAAAAATTCCGTTCAGGTCTTCCAAAAAGTCAGGACCTTTTTCGCGGTAGAGCGCCAGAATAACTTCACAATCGGATTGTGTGAGGAATTCGTATTTTCCTTCGAACTGACGGCGGATTTCACGGTGATTATAAATTTCGCCATTGACAGCCAGAACCAGTTTCCCGTCTTTACTGTAAAGTGGTTGCTTTCCGGAATGCGGGTCAACGATTGCCAGGCGCTCGTGAGCCAGTATGGCATGTTCATTAGCGAAAATACCCGACCAATCCGGGCCACGGTGACGGATTAATTTAGACATCTGGAGTATTTGTGGTCGCAATACTTCTACTGGTTGTTTGATATTAAATGTACATACAATGCCACACATAGTTGGTTGTTAGTTAAAAAGTTAATATTTTTCTTACTAAAATCGGGTTTGTTGAAATTATAGTGATAATCCAGATGTTCTTATAAATTTTGTACAAGATAATGGTGAATATCTTCGGCAGCTTTTCGTCCGGAGGCAATTGCCCGTACCACCAGACTGGCACCCATAGCAGCATCACCGGCAGCAAAAACTTTCGAAACAGAGCTTTGGTTTTCTTTATCGACTGCTACATTACCACGCGAATCGTAAGCTACGCCAAGTTCGGTCA
>JAFNAU010000191.1 GCA_017860335.1 Bacteroidota bacterium | reverse complement strand
GCAGAAACTGCTGGCCACTATCCTTATCGCCAACAGTCTGACCAACATCGCGGTCATTGTTTTACTGGTAAATTTCACTGCTACAGTCTTCGATTTTTCATTTGCTCCGGGACTTGGATTTCTCATTCAGGTAGCTATAATCGGTTTTCTGATACTGATTTTTGGAGAAATAATGCCGAAAGTTTTCTCATCGGAATATGCAAAAACGACTGTACAGCGTAGCTCACGCATCCTGCTGAACCTGCAGAATTTCTTCAATCCCTTCGTGGAATTGTTCGCCAACTCCCGGGCGCTTGTCAACAGCAAACTCACAGGCCAAGGTTACAACAATATCTCGATGGAGGAACTCACACAGGCATTCGACATTACTGCCGAAACGCCCGTTGAGGACAAGGAAATTCTTGAAGGAATTATTAAATTCCGCGACAATATCAAGGGAATTCTTTTCAGCAAGGATTTGCTCCCGCATCTCGACAAGCCATCGACATTCCGCTGGCAAACGCTGATACGACCACCTTATTACGTACCTGAGACCAAAAAAATTGACGATTTGCTGAATGAATTCCAGGAAAACCGGGTGCATCTTGCCATCGTGGTGGATGAATATGGCGGCACATCGGGACTTGTAACGCTCGAAGACATTCTGGAAGAAATTGTAGGTGATATCAGCGACGAATACGACGATGAAGAAACCCTTTACACCAAAATAGATAATCATACGTTCCTGTTTGAAGCAAAAATTCTGTTGAATGATTTTTTCAAAATAGCCGAAATATCGAAAGAAGATTTTGTAAAAAAGACCGAGGACGTGGAAACGCTGGCAGGACTGATACTGGAACTGAAGGGTGAGATGCCGGTAAAAAACGAACGAATCGGATATGGACGCTATGTGTTTGAAATCACATCGGTGGACAACAGACGCATCAAAAAAGTAAAACTTCATATCAAAAGCAATCCCAATAAAAATCAGGATGAATAGACAGAAATTTTATCTCCTTTTAATCGCTGTCCTGTTGATTTACGGACTGCTTCCGGTGGGATGCAGTGAAGCTGCCATTCCAAAACCGTACGGTTATTTCCGGGTTGATTTACCGGCTCACCGTTATGAACGGCTGGATTCGGCTCCGCTTCCCTACTCTTTCGAAAAGTCGGTCTATGCCAGAGTTCAGCCCCGAATGGAAGAAGGAGAAAATTTCTGGATTGACCTGAAATATCCAACCCTGAATGCCAGCCTCTATTGCAGCTACAAACCGGTTCATTCCAACCTTTTTGAGCTGAGCGAAGATACCCGCAAAATAGTGTACAAACATACTGTAAGGGCAGACGGCATTGGTGAAAAGGTTTTTGAAAATCCGGACAAAAAGGTATACGGAATTCTTTATGACTTAACCGGAAATACCGCCTCATCAGTACAGTTTGTTCTAACTGACAGTGTAAAACATTTTTTCCGGGGCGCTTTATATTTTGAAAATGTTCCAAACAAAGACTCTATTGCTCCCATGTCGGCTTATATCCGCGAAGATGTCATACGACTGATGGAAAGTTTTGAATGGAAAAAATAATTCTTTTTACGAATGATTGATTATCTAGTTGTTTCACACCAGGATGCCTGTATTTGTATTTTCGAAAACAAATTCTCTTCAGACGATTTGCTGAATAAGTTTGTCGATTCCGGAATTTACAGCCATGAACTCTCCCAGCTCAAAACCGAAAACAGGAAGAAGGAATTTCTGGGACTCCGGCTGGCATTGAAACACTGCCTGAAAGGATATGAAAAGCAAATTGGATATACCGAAAAGGGGAAACCCGTTCTGGCAGACAACAGTTATAAAATAAGTTTCTCGCATTGTAAAGGCTGGATAGCTGTAATCACCCATCCGACACTTGAAGTAGGAATTGACATCGAAAATCCCAGCGAAAAGCTAAACACACTCTATAAAAGGTTTCTGTGCGAAAAGGAACTTCAGGAATACCTGAAAGACGAAAACTTCGATTACCTGCGCATCATTTGGTCGGCTAAAGAGGCGCTTTTTAAAATCATCGGTGATGAAGCTGTCAATTTTGCCAAACAACTGCAAATTTTACCTTTTCAGATCATGTCCGAAGGAGATGTTACAGGCATTCATAATCCATCAGGCCGGAAATTCGAAATTCACTATCAACTCACCGACAGCTATACCCTTGCCTGGTGTATTGACCAAACAGACAAGCATTCATGACCGCTATTTATAAAAATATCCTGTCAAATGCCGGGTGCAACAGGAAGATGCTTGCTGTACTGCTTGATCCCGATAAGTGCACCGGTTCTGTATTGACTGAAACCCTGGCTGAATTCGAAAAATGCACTCCGGACTTCATTTTTATTGGCGGAAGTACCGGCATGTTCAACACCGAAGGATTGCTCCTGTCGCTCAAAAATGTGCAGACACCCAAAATACTCTTTCCGGGTGATGCGTCTCAGTTCTGTCCTACTGCCGATGGATTGCTTTTTCTTTCCCTTATATCGGGACGAAATCCCGATTATCTGATCGATCAACATGTACAATCGGCTATCGAAGTTAAGAAATCGTCCGTTGAAGTTATTCCTACCGGTTACATCCTGATTGACGGGGGAAATATTTCGGCAGTAGAGCGGGTCAGCAATTATCTCGAAGCCGGAAGCGGAGCCAAATATCCCGTTCCCGAAACAATAATCCGTGCAGTGAAACAGGTTCTGAATATCCCGCTGATAGTAGGTGGAGGAATTAGAACAAAAGAACAACTCGATGCCGCCTTTCATGCCGGTGCCGATCTCGTAGTGATTGGCAACCTGTTCGAAACCCAGACAGTGAAAATATCTGAACTGCTTTTTTCACTGTTTCGTCATTTTTATAAAGTACAGGATAAAAGCCTTTATCTCCAAGGATATTCCTCACCACATATGCTTTTATCTGATTGGTTATTAATTCCTTTGAGATATTAATTTCGCGGTTGTTAGATGCAACTCCCTTCGAGGCTGCAAAGGCTGTAAACTGGTTAAGCAGGTTCTCGGTTGTCAGATACTTGTCCATATCCTGCCAGGTTTTAAAGGTGTTCAGTTTAGCTCTGTATTTGTCGGAATACTGAAACGCAAACTGATAGATGTAGCCGTAATTCACCACTTTCGTAAGGTAAGGTGTATATCTTGAAGTATCGCGGGGCACGAAAATATCAGGCATAATACCTCCTCCGCCATACACCGTCCGGCCTTTCAGGGTTCTGTATTTCAATGTGCCTGACACATGAATGCTGTCTTTGCTGTCGAATTCACCATGAATATACCGGTTCATTATATCTTCTTCGTAAGCTTTGGCATCTCCTTTCACGTAAGGTTTCTGAATGCTTCTGCCCGAAGGTGTATAATAGCGGGCAACGGTCAGTCGAACGGCGGAACCATCAGAGAAAGGAATTTGCTGCTGTACAAGCCCCTTACCAAACGACCGGCGACCGATAATCAGACCACGGTCATTATCCTGAATAGCCCCTGCGAATATCTCGCTGGCTGAAGCACTGAATTCGTCAATCAACACCACCATTTCGTTGTTGATGCAGGTTCCGGTTCCATCGGCTTTTGCTTCGTAGCGCGGGTAGGCTTTTCCTTCGGAATAGACAATCATCTCTCCTTTAGGCAGAAATTCGTTAATCATCCGGATGGCCACATCCATCAGCCCTCCGCTGTTTTCGCGCAGGTCGATAATGTATTTTTTTGCTCCTTTTGCCCGAAGTTCTGCAATGGCATGGATAAATTCATCGTAGGTCGTTTTGGCAAAGTTGCTGTTGAGACCGATGAAGCCCACACCTGGTTCAATAATATAAGCTACCGCCACAGAATTGACCGGAATATCTCCACGAGTGATAGTGTAGGACAATAGTTCTTTTGTTCCGTGACGTTTCACACTCAGTTTCACTTTCGTACCTTTCGGTCCGCGAAGTTTCTTAAACACTTTTTCGTTGCTCACCAAAGCTTTTCCTGCAAAAATGGTGTCATTTACGTTCACGATACGATCACCGGCCATTAGTCCCACTTTTTCGGAAGGTCCGCCACTGATAACCGACACAATCATCACGGTGTCGTTCTGAATATTGAACTGTACACCAATGCCACTGAAACTGCCTTCCAGTTCGTCGTTGACTGCTTCCAGATCTTTGGCAGGAATATACACCGAATGTGGATCGAGTTTGGATACCAGATCAGCCATCACTTCATCGGTGATTGAGTCTGTATTGACCGTATCGACATACTGTTCATTGATGAGTGAAAGTAAATTATCTATCTTGCTGCTCTTTCCCGAAAATAATCCTGTCAAGCTCTTGATATTTTCTCCCTGACTGGCTCTGAAAGCAATCAGATTACCCAATAACAGTCCGACAAGTAATGCACATACAAATGCAACTATGATGAGAACATTTTTTCTATTCATATATGTAAAAGTTCAATATGTTTATTTTTCAACGTTGTCCAGATAAACCACTTCAATGCCGGCACGTTCCAGCAATTCCACACCATCCATGATACGGTATTTTTCACCGTAAACCACCCGTTTTATTCCTGCCTGAATGATTAGTTTTGAACATTCCATGCAAGGCGAAGCTGTTACATATAACGTAGCATTATCGCTGCTGTTGTGTGACCGGGCAACTTTTGAGATGGCATTCGCTTCGGCATGAAGCACATAAGCCTTCGACACGTTGTTTTCATCTTCACATTTATTCTCAAAACCCGAAGGTGTGCCATTGTAGCCATCTGAAATAATCATCTTGTTCTTCACAAGCAATGCACCCACCTTGCGGCGTTCGCAGTAGGAGTTTTCGGCCCAGATACGCGCCATCCGCATATAACGATTGTCTAATAATAATTGTTTGTCCATATAAAAAACCAAGCCCCCTAAATCCCCCTCAAGGGGACTTTTTAAGTGCAATTAGTCGATTGTTTTTAATAAATTCAGCATTTATTTCCGATGATCATTTTAACAGTTCTTCGGCAAATCCGATTAAATTGATACCCGAGAAATTTCCTGATGACATCAGCAGGAGAACAGAGTTATCGTAATTCATCGAACGCAGCGTTTTCTGAAGTTCATTAGTATCGGTAAATACCGTGATATTATTGCCTCCGAATGCTGAACGAACCTCTTCCGGCACCAGTTCTTTCAGACGTTTGTGCTGTATCACTTCGGGATTGTAGTACACAAAAGCCACATCGGCTTCTTTCATACATCCTGCATACTGGGGCAGAAATTCTTCCGTCAGGCTGCTGAATGTGTGCAGCTCCATACACGCCACCAGTTTCCGGTCGGGATACTGCTTACGGGCAGCATTTACCGTTGCCTTAAGTTTGGAGGGCGAATGAGCAAAATCCTTGAAAGCTGTTTTTCCCGGCTTGTCCACTATTTTCTGCATACGGTTGGACGCTCCCGGAAAATCAGCAATAGCTTCGTAGAACTGCTCGTCCATCACGCCAATCTGACGGCAGGCCAGATGAGCGGCTTCCATATTCTGCAGATTATGTTCTCCGAATATCTTTAACGCGATATCTCCCTTTCGGGTTTTAACATAGGTTACACCATCTCGGATTACATATTTAGGCGTGTTGTAGGGGAAAGCGACTACGTCACGGCGTGAATTCTCGGCTTCGTTGGCCAGCATATTCAGGTTTTCATCCCCGTGATAATATATCAGTCTTCCCTGTGTTTCCATCGAATCGATAAACTTCCGGAATTGATCCACGTAAATCTCAAAAGTGGGGAAAACATTGATGTGATCCCAGGCAATGCCGGTGAGAATGGCAATATGCGGCTTGTAGAGGTGAAATTTCGGTCGGCGGTCGAGGGTGGAAGTGAGGTATTCATCGCCTTCGAACACAGCAATCCGCGACTCAAAGGAAAGTTTAACCATGTTGTCGAAACCGTCGATCTGAGCACCGACCATATAATCGGCGTTTATCTTACATTTTTTCAGCACATACAGTATCATGGCTGTTGTCGTAGTCTTTCCATGACTGCCACCCACCACTATGCGGGTTTTGCTGCGTGTCTGCTGATAGAGATATTCGGGAAAAGAATATATATGAATGCCGAGTTCTTTTGCACGGATAAGTTCGGGATTATCTTCCGTAGCATGCATGCCCAGAATAACCGCGTTCAGATTTTTATGAATACGTTCGGGAAACCAGCCCATCTCGCGGGGCAGAAGTCCGTTTTCCTTCAGGCGGCTGTACGACGGTTCGAAAATCTCATCGTCCGATCCGGTCACTTCATATTCATTTTTTTTACTCAGGGCGATGGCCAGATTGTGCATGGCCGCTCCACCAATGGCTATAAAATGGACTCGTTGCATACCGATTATTTTTGTAATTTTGTCAGATTATTGATTGCTACTGCAAATGTAGTAAGAAATTGCTTAACGGAGACTACAAAAAATATGAAATTGTACAAAATTGAAGCCGGAACATTCCTTGCCGACGGTGGCGCCATGTTCGGTGTGGTGCCCAAAAAGGTATGGCAAAAAAGATATCCCTGCGACGATGAGAACTTCTGCATACTCAATATGCGCTGCCTGCTGGCGGATACCGGCGACAGACTAATACTGGTGGACAGTGGCACAGGCGAGAAACAGCTCGACTACCTGAAATACTATCGTTTCAAGGACGTCGTCAATTTTGAAACGGAACTGAACAAACTGGGCTATTCGTGCAGCGACGTGACCGATGTGATACTCACGCACCTGCATTTCGACCACTGCGGAGGTTGCACCCGATACAACGACGACTGTTCGGAGATCGTGCTTACTTTCCCGAATGCCACACATTGGGTGGGAAGAGCACAATGGGAGAATTTCCTAAACCCGAACGTGCGCGAAGGTGACTCATACTTTAAAGAAAATATGCTGCCGGTGATGGAAGCCGGAAAACTGCAGCTGGTCACAGAGGACATGAAAATATCCCTGGGTTTCGGCATACGACACCTTCCCGATTACCTCCATGGAGGATAAGGTGAAAATGCTGGATGAAGCAGCGGAGAAACATCAGATACTTTTCTTTGAACACGATAACTACAACGAATGCTGCACGGTGAAAAAAATCAACGGCAGATACCGGGTGGAGAAAATACTGACTTTGGAGGAAGTCGGGAAAGAAGTGGAATAACACAGGGATAACTTCTAATGGCCGAAAATTTGTTTATTATTCGAAAGATTTCTTCGCTAACAGTTTCATCGGGGTTAAAATACGTTCCATCAAACTTCGGTTTTCGGTAATTACTTCGGCAGAGCCACTCAGTTCTCCGGTAAATTTCAGTTCTTTATTCACGGTAGAGCATAAT
>JAFNAU010000190.1 GCA_017860335.1 Bacteroidota bacterium | reverse complement strand
AATATATGATTATTTTACTTTGAATTTATCTTATCTTTGTGAATGTAATAACTCAATAAAAGTATGGAAGAAAAGAAAAAACTGGTACGTTCCAAAAACACAATGATAGCCGGTGTATGTGCCGGAATAGCTGAGTATTTTGGATTTGACGTTACTCTGACCCGAATTGTATATGTTTTGGTTTCCATTTTTTCAGCTGCATTTCCGGGTATTATCGTGTATCTGATTCTGATGCTCATTATGCCCAAAGAAAACTGATCATCAACTCTCCGGAAATCAACACTATGGAAGCCCAGAAGAAAAAAATCAGACGCTCCGAAGACAGAATGATTGCAGGAGTTTGCGCCGGTATCGCTGAATATTTTGGTGTCGATGTAAAAATAACACGCATCGTATATTTCAGTTTTACCATTATTACTGCAGCTTTTCCGGGAATAATTCTGTATCTGGCACTTATGCTGCTAATGCCCCGGGAAGGAACGTTGCCAACAAACGAAGATTGAACGCGTGTACTGGTCTAACTATCATAGCCATAGTATTTTCTGTGACGGGCGCAGTCCGATGGAGGAATTCGTCCGGTTTGCCATTGTCAGAGGATTGAGAAGATATGGCTTCTCGGCTCATGCTCCGCTTCCATTCCCCACAGCCTGGAACATGAATCTGGACGATATGCCTTATTACATTTCTGAATTCTATCGTTTAAAAGAAAAATACTGTTCCGAGATTGATTTGTTTCTTGGTCTGGAGGTTGATTTTATCAACGAAGTATTCGATGCAAATCACAATCTGTACGACACAAAAGAGTTCGATTACAAGATAAGTTCTGTTCATTTTCTGGATCCGTTGCCTGCAGGAGGTTTTTTCACTGTTGATGGCAAGTATTATGATTTCGAACAGGGAGTAAAACAACTTTACGAAGGTGATATCCGCGTTGTTGTCGACCGGTTTTTCGACATCAGTACGCTGATGATTGAAAAGGGAGGATTTGACATTGTCGGTCATGTTGATAAAATTTCACTCAATGGCTCGAAATATCCGGGTTTCAGCATTTTTGAAAAATGGTATCAAAACAGAGTGGGGGAGATACTCCAACTTATTAAAGATAAAGGATATATACTGGAAATAAATACAAAATCATTTTCAGGAGAAGGATTTACTTATCCCGATGTTCATTTTTTTCAACTGGTAAATGAGCTGGATATACCCATTGTGGTGGGTTCTGATTGCCATTATCCCAACCTTGTCGATGATGGATTTCAGCAGGTATATAGTTTCTCCTTATCGTCCAACCGGCGACCAGCCCGAAGCCATAAAACAACTGGTGGAAGGGATTAATCAGGGTGTGCCGTATCAGACCCTGTTGGGCGTGACCGGTTCCGGAAAGACTTTTACGGTTGCAAACGTTGTTGAGCAGGTTCAAAAACCAACCCTGGTGCTGAGCCACAACAAAACACTGGCTGCACAGCTTTACAGCGAATTTAAAAATTTCTTTCCCCAGAATGCCATTGAGTATTTTGTGTCGTACTACGATTATTACCAACCAGAAGCTTATCTTCCTGTATCCGACGTTTATATTGAGAAAGATCTTTCCATCAATCAGGAAATAGAAAAGCTCAGGCTGGCAACCACTTCTGCTCTCTTGTCGGGTCGCCGCGATGTGCTGGTAGTCTCCTCTGTTTCCTGTCTGTACGGTATCGGAAATCCCGATGACTTTACAAGCAATGTTATTCGTGTTTACAAAGGTCAAAAGATAGTCAGAAACGCCTTCCTGCGTTCACTGGTTGATAGTTTGTATACCCGTAACGAAATTGAACTTAACCGTGGAAATTTCCGGGTAAAAGGCGATACAGTGGATATTTTTCTGGCATATACCGATTATATACTACGGATTGTTTTTTGGGGCGATGAAATTGAAGAAATTCAAACGGTTGAGGCCATCGATTATCGGGTGATTGAAAGTTTTGATGAATATAACATCTATCCGGCCAGTATTTTTGTCACTACCAAAGAGAGAATAATGAGTGCGGTTGAGATGATTGAAGCCGATCTTGCTGTTCAGGTCGATTTTTTCCGTTCGATAGGTAAGGATTATGAAGCCAAACGGATTTATGAACGGGTTACTTACGATCTGGAAATGATTAAGGAACTGGGTTATTGTTCGGGCATTGAAAATTACTCGCGCTATTTTGATGGTCGTCCTCCCGGAAGCCGGCCTTTCTGTCTGCTCGATTATTTTCCGAAAGATTTTCTGCTGGTGATTGACGAAAGTCATGTGACATTGCCACAGGTTCATGCCATGTTTGGAGGCGATGCTGCCCGGAAAGCAAATCTAATTGAATATGGTTTCCGTTTGCCGGCTGCGAGAGATAATCGTCCGTTGAAGTTTGAAGAGTTTGAAAAAATTACTCCCCAGACCATCTATGTGAGCGCTACGCCAGCCGATTATGAACTTGCAAAGAGTCAGGGCATCGTGGTTGATCAGCTTATTCGCCCCACAGGATTGCTCGATCCGGTTATTGATGTGCGTCCGAGCCTTAATCAGATTGACGACCTGCTCGAAGAAATCACTTTGCGTACGGAAGCCGACGAGCGGGTTCTTGTAACTACCCTAACCAAGCGTATGGCTGAAGAACTCACCGATTACCTGCTGAAAATGGGCGTCAGGTGCAATTACATTCATTCCGATGTCGATACTCTTGACAGAGTTCAGATCATGGAAGATTTACGGCGCGGATTATACGATGTTCTTGTAGGGGTCAATTTACTGAGAGAAGGACTGGATTTACCCGAAGTATCGCTCGTAGCAATCCTGGATGCCGATAAGGAAGGTTTTCTGCGTAATCATCGTTCGCTCACACAGACAGCAGGACGTGCTGCGCGTAATCTGAACGGAAAAGTTATTATGTATGCCGATAAAATAACTGTCAGCATGCAGAAAACAATCGATGAAACAAGCCGGAGGCGTGAGAAGCAACTTGCATACAATGCCAAACACGGCATTATACCAACCCAGATTACCAAGGGTGAGCGAAATTCACTCGGCAAGACGGAACCGAATGCATACATCGAACCGGAAGCGCCCAATATTCTCGCAGCCGATCCGGTTGTGAAGTTTATGAGCCGTCCTGCACTCGAAAAAGCTATTGCTAAAGCCAAAAAATCGATGCAGGAAGCTGCTAAAAAGCTTGAATTCCTCGAAGCTGCTCAGTATCGCGACGAAATGATGAAACTGGAAGAAATGCTGAAAGGAAAGACGGTATAAAAAGTCCCGTTTGAATATTTCAGTATTATTTTATTTCAATTTTATCTTTCAACTGAATATTATCCGAAGATGTTCCAATTAATACATTAAAAATTCCTTTTTCGACAACACGTTTCATCCCTTCATCAACAAGAGAGAAATCATCACTTTTCAACGTAAAATGTATTTCTTTTTCTTCATTGGTTTTTAAAAATATTCGTGTAAATTTCTTTAATTCCATTTCAGGACGAACTACAGAAGAGTATTCATCATTTAAATAAAGTTGTACAACTTCATCACCATCATACTGTCCGATATTTTTCAGAAGAAAAGAAATTTCAAATTCTTCATTTCCAATTTGCTTCACCGTCAAATTGCTATACAGGAATTTAGTATAACTCATTCCAAATCCAAACGGAAACAGCGGCGTTGAGGGCATTTCAATGTAATCATGCGCTTTTGGACGGTTCTTGTTATAATATACAGGAATTTGTCCCACGCTTCTTGGAACTGAAACAGGCAATCTTCCTGCAGGATTATAATTTCCAAATAATACTTCGGCAACGGCTTGTCCTCCTTCCTGACCCGGATACCAGGCCATCAATAATGCATCAGCGTTCTCGTCAGCCCAGTTCATATCCAGCGGACGTCCGGAAATATAAATTACGATCATAGGTTTTCCAGTGGAATGTACTTCTTTCAATAATTCTATTTGTTTTCCCATTAATGATAATGTAGCCCGGTCATATCCTTCACCTGCCTCCATATCGCTGATGACATTCGCATTAACTTCTGCTGCTCCGGTTTCTTTGTAGGATGTCTTAAAGTCTCGTGCGCTTGAACCACCCATTACCATAATTACTACGTCAGATTGTTTTGCAGCTTCTTTTGCTTCATCAAACTGTGTGTTCATCGTGTCCCGAACCGAACATCCTTTTACATATTTTACATTATTCTCTCCAATCAAATTCTTTAAGCCTTTCAGGATAGTAATTATACGTTTAGGATCTTGCGGGGCAGTGTAGTCTCCCAATTGGTTGTAGGTGTTGTCGGCATTAGGTCCTATAACTGCAATTTTCAGACCGGGACTTAAAGGTAAAATACTGTTCATGTTTTTCAGGAGAATGATAGATTCTCGTGCTGCCTGCAATGCTACTTCGGCATTTTCTTTTGTACCTACATTTTTTTTTGCTTCATTTACATTCACATATGGATTTTCAAAAAGTTTCATTTCGAACTTTAAGCGTAAAACGCACAGCTTCAATTAAATGCTGGTAAGCATTCGCACCGAGATCTACGTCAGTACCGGCGTTGATAGAACGGATGGCTGCATCTTCGATTGATGCTGCAACTTTATGAGTATTGTGAATGACATCAATAGCATATAAATCAGATACAACAAAACCGTTGAAGTTCCATTCTCTTTTCAAAACATCTGTCAATAAATACTTATTCGAGGTACATGGAATGCCATCTGTAGAATTATATGACGTCATGATGGAAAGAGCACCCGCATCAACCAATTTGTGAAAGGGAGGTAAAAAATAAGCAGATAATTCTCGTAGTCCGATGGAAGTCTGCGCACCATTCTGACCGCCTTCAGGAATGCCATAAGCGATAAAATGTTTCGGTGTTGAAATTATAGAATTGTTATCTTTAATGTTTCTTCCACCCATACCTCTCACCAGTGCCGCAGCCATTGTTCCTGAAAGTACAGGATCTTCTCCGAATGTTTCTTCAACTCTTGACCAACGCGGATCGCGTACTAAATCAACAACAGGCCCATATCCTATATGAGCACCTTGCAGCCTGATTTCAGACGCAATTACTTTACCAACTTCATGCATGGTTTTTTCCGACCATGTGGATGCTAAACCAATACCGGTAGGGAAAACGGTTGTTCCGATAGCCATATGTCCGTGAGGAGCTTCTTCGGCAAAAAACAAGGGTATCCCTAACCGGGTGTGATTTACAGCGTAGTCTTGTAATGCATTGGCTGTTTTTGCTGCTAGTTCCGGATTTAATCCGTTATCAAGTGTTTTTTTTGTCCATGGATCGGCTCTGAAAACGGCCCAATACATACCCGTTTTCTTTGTATCTGTCTGTTGTCTGAATAAAGCAGAAGTAGTAATGCTGTTACCGTTTCGTTCATACATTTCCCACCCCATCGGACAAAGTAGTTGTCCTACTTTTTCTTCCAGTGTCATTCTACTCAGCAAATCCTGTACTCGTAATTCTGTGCTAAGTTTCGGATTTTTGTATTTTATTTCTGTTTGAGACTTAACGTTTATGGAAAAAACCAGTCCGATCAACAGAACAGATATTTTAACTCGATACATAGTTTATGTTTTTACTTTATCTGAAACGCAAAAGCCAATGGCTCATTTTTCAAGCCTTTCGGCAGTCTGATTACTATTTTATCTTTGAAGATTTTATAATTAACCGGTTTCCCGTTCTGAAGTAAAATTACTTTGCTGCCTTTTACAGGAAGATTAGTTTGCCATTCGATAGTTGAAGGCAGATTTTCACCGTCCGGTAAAGCGTAAAGAGCATACAGTTTCTTTCCATCTTTACTGGCTGTAAACCAGGTATTATTTTCATGATAATAAGGAGTGATGGTGGTGTTGTAAATGGCTGTTCCATTCACTTTGAGCCAGCTGCCAATTTCAGCAAAACGTGAATATACTTCATCCGGGAAAACTCCTTTGCTGTCAGGCCCGGCACCTAAGAGTAAATTTCCGCCTTTTGCCACAATTTCCATTAATTTACCGATTACAAATGTTGTTGTTTTAAATTTAGCATTTGGTGTCCATCCCCAGTCGGTACCTAATGTCATGCAACTTTCCCATGGATTTGGGAGCTGTACGTTGGGTATTTGCTGTTCAGGAGTTTGATAATTTTCGTATTCACCCTGAATGGTTCTGTCAACGACGATTAATCCGGGCTGAGCATTCCGTGCCATATTTGTAATTTTTGGCATATCTATGAATGCCTTACGCCGTTCGCTGTTTACCCAGCCTCCATCCAACCAAAGAATATCAATTGAACCATAATCGTTCATCAGTTCTTCTATCTGATTGTAAGTAAATGATTTATATCTTTCCCATCGTTCGGGGTTTTTTTCGATGCTGTAATTGTGGTTACGATCAGGAGTTGCCCGATAGGGCCACCAATAATCTTTACAATGCCAGTCCGGTTTAGAGAAATAAGCTCCTATCATAAATCCCTGATTACGAAATGCTTCAAAAACATATTTTGCTACATTAGCTCTCGGATTATCATGAAAGGGACCTTTTGTAATTGAAAAATCAGAATATTTAGTGTCAAACATATTAAATCCGTCATGATGTTTTGTGGTGAAAACCAGGTACTTCATCCCGGCATTTTTAGCTGCTTCTGCCCATAACTGCGGATTGTATTCTGTCGGCTTGAATTGTTTTGACAGATTCCAGTACCAATTCCTGTATTCATCGTATGTTTTGGTCGTATCACGGGTAATCCAGTCTTCGGAACAAATAGACCATGATTCTACAATTCCGGGAACAGAATAAATACCCCAGTGAATGATTAACCCAAATTTTAGATCTTGCCATTTTTGTAATTTATCCAATACTTTTTGATCTTTCGGCCAGATGTATTGATCGGAAACGCCGTGAACAAAACTTTCCTGGGAAAAAAGCATGGAAGAAAAAATTAACATAACGGACAAGGATAAAGCCTTCGTGTAGTTTTTCATTTTTTCTGAAAATTTAAAAAGGAACCGTTATGAATAATACTCTTTCACAACGATTCCTTTCTGGTTATAATTTCTTGGTTTACTAGAAATCCCGGTTATTTAGCCCAGAACATCTTAGTGGTATAATTATCTTTTGCTTTGTACGTATTGTAATTTGCAGCATTTGAGTTACGTTCGCTTGGCGGATAACGCAGTCTTACAGGAACATTCGGACATGTTGAAGAAGAATTATCTGTTGGGAAATACAGAACCGGATAACCTGTTCTTCTCACTTCCGCCCATGCCTGAGAACTATTCAGGAAGCCAAAGTTAAGCCATGTTTGTACTGATATTGCTTCATCCTTATTAGTAGCTGAAGTCCATTTTGCAGTTGCAAACGATCTTACAAGGCTTTCAGCCGGTGCTGGTGTTGCAGATCTGTATGTAGCTAATGCATTAATATTGTAATACATTTCTGTAGATAAAACAACGCCATTAACGAATGCAGTTGATGCATCTCCTGTAGCATAACCTTTGTTGTATGCATTTGCTTTATGAAGAGCTACTTCTGCAGCCGACATGATGATACCCGGCATTTTTCCATTTCTGCTGAAAGTTGCTGAATCATATGCAGAATAGTATGTACCCGTAGTGAACTCTTTGTCCTGAGTTGCGTAGTCTGTATGAGGATCAACTCCCACATAGTTTCCATCTATATTCTTGTCAAACATAATATCCATTCTGGAGTCACCTTGCAGTGCATCAACCATAGCTTTTGAAGCGCGGTTCAATTCGCCAGCCCAGGTTTCCCATCCGTTACGGTATTGTTCGCCGTAAAGAAAACCATCTTGATCGGGAACAACCTTGATGTTTTCTGCATTTGAATCTACCATAGGATAAGTTGACGGATCCTGAAGCATTTCTTTGATAGCTGCTCTTGCTTCAGTAGTCAATGTACCGTTATCGGCAACTCTCGTAGCTACACGTAAGCGTAATGAATTACAGTATTTTCTCCACAGAGTTAAATTTCCACCGTTGATAAAGTCCTGTGCTTTCAGATAACTTGTTGTCAAAGAAGACAGAGATGTCATTCCTGCTAACTTGGTGTTTATCGATTTCAAATCAGTCATTACGGTAGAATATATAGTTTCTGCCTTGTCATATGCCGGATTAGAAGTTGCAACATCACCCGTAAGAGACAGATAACCTGCTTCTGTGAATGGTACGTCACCCCAGCAGTCTGCTATCTGAGTAAGATGGTCGTACACATAAATCCGTGAAAGCAAAACGAAAACTTCATAGTTTGGTTTGTCTTCTGTGCTCAGTTTGCTATATACGTCTTCTAATACTCTGTATTGTGATAGAACATTGTAAAAATTGTTCCATCTGTCTGATGCATAACTGTCGGAAAACTGATAACGGCCATCACCGTTTAGCGTACCCAATGTTTGAGCATAACGACTTATTGCGCTGTAATCCCATGTGAATATTCTCCAGTAAGAGTTGTATGTATATTCTCTTCCGGAATAAAAAACACCTGTCATAAGTTTTTCACAAGAAGCCGTGCTGGTTTTACTAGGATCTGCATACTTACTGGTGAATGCATCATCGCTACAAGCTGCCATTAATAAAATAATAGCGCCAATAAAAAGTTTTGAAATTATTTTTTTCATTTTTATTCATTTTAAGAGTTTGTTAATTAAAATGCAGCCCTTAATGATACGCCAAATGTTCTCGTAGTTGCTGTAGAACCACCTATTTGAGCTTGTGATATCCAGGATGTACCATCTGTGGCTTCGGCATCAAATATTGGTAAGTTTTTGTAAATGTAAAATGGATTACGTGCAAAAAC
>JAFNAU010000032.1 GCA_017860335.1 Bacteroidota bacterium | reverse complement strand
CCCTTGAATTCCATTTCGAGGAGCTGGGAAGAAAGTTTACTGAATGGCAAATTTAGTTGTATGGCCAGTTCGTTTACATGTATGCCTTCGGTATTGTTGCGGAGTATACTAACTATGGCTACTTCGGACTCCGACAAATCAGCAAACAACGAGGTTTGGACTGTATTTTGTGTTGGTTTATCCACACTTTCCCAGCTCATAAAACGCAGTAAATCGTCAGCCGACTCGATTAGTGAGGCTTTATTTTCACGGATGAGTTTGTTGCATCCGGCCGACCACTCATCGGTCACTCTGCCAGGTACAGCAAATACATCGCGGTTATAATCGTTGGCAAGTTCGGCTGTAATCAGAGCACCTCCGCTCCTGCCCGATTCGATGACAATAAGAGCATCGCACAGCCCGGCGATGATCCGGTTTCGCTGAACGAAATTCTGCCTGTCGGGATTTGTTTCACTCATGTATTCGGTAAGCAATCCTCCGTGTTGCACCATCTTTACAGCAGCCGGGCGATGAATAGCCGGATATATTCTGTCCAGACCATGTCCCAGAACACCAATAGTGGCCATATTAAAATCGATCGCTGCTTTGTGGGCACATATATCCACTCCGTAAGCAAGACCGCTTACAATCGTCGCATTAGGCTGTGAGGAGGCTATATCCTGTATGATACTTTTACAGATTTCCTTACCGACTTCAGTAGCTTTACGGGTACCTACAACAGCAATAAATTTTGAAGTGTTCAGATTATGATCGCCTTTGAAATAAAGCAGAACCGGGGCATCGGCACATTCCTTCAACCGATAGGGATACGATTTTTCGGTATAAAACATCGTTTGAATTCCGTTTTTACGGACAAATTCAACTTCCTTTTCAGCCCTTAGCATTACATCCTGTGAAACGATTTCGTGTGACAACACCTCTCCAATCCCGGGTATTTTGGCAAGATTTTGCTTTTTTTCTCTAAAAACTCCTTCAACAGACCCGATATAAGCTATCAGATTCTTTGCCAGATTAGGACCTATACCTTTGATGAGTGTAACTCCTATCTGATATTGCAATAAATTGTCAGTATCCTTCATTTTCGGAAAATAATTGTTGCAAAAAAGAATCCAATTACTGAACCGGCAATATCCGAAATCCAATCAAGCCATTCGGCAGTACGCGGAGGAAAGAACGCTTCCTGCACAATTTCAATGAGACCTCCAAACACCAGCGGAAAAAGTAACAATAAAGGCAAATTGTGTTTAAATCTTTCAACCTGCAGTTTGATTTTATGATAATCGTAATACAGAACAAATGCCAGTGCTACATACATAAGTGAGTGGATAAATTTATCTCGATACTGGAATCGGGGAAGCCCCAGGTCAGAAGAAAAGGGATATACTGACAAAAACAGGATAATCAGCGCAACCACAATTGACCGCCAGTATGTTGATATGAACTTATTATTCATCAATCTTTTCTTTTAAATTCCAGATGAAATATCTTAATCGGGGCACAATATTTGTAAATAAAATTTTTCGGATTAAGAATTATAATCGATAGCTTTTTGTTAGATTTGCAAAGATAATTTTTTAAGATAAATGTCATGCTTACCGGACGCAAGCAACTGAATTTGGTCTCCGATGCTGAAATTAATGCAATGAGCTTTCAGAGTTATAAACAATTCATTGATTCTGTGCCACTTTCGACCAATAAAACGAACACTGCCATGCTAAAAAGAGTAGCAACAAACATTGCTAATGCAGTTGAAACTTACATGAAGGCAAACGGTTACGAAGCCGATATTCCAAACTTCGCCTGGGAAATAAATCTCGTTAAAGACACAACCGTAAACGCATTTTGTATGCCGGGTGGAAAGATGGTAGCTTTTGAAGGTATATTACCAAAAACACTTACAGAAACAGGTATGGCAGTAGTAATCGGTCATGAAATTGCTCATGCAGTGGCACGTCACAGCAGTGAACGCCTCAGCCAGCAAATGATGCTTCAGTATGGCGGTGCATTAACCGGAGTACTTCTTTCAGGTAAATCGGCAGCGGTACAACAGGGCATCGGCGCGTTGTATGGAATTGGTTCACAACTTGGCGTATTACTCCCCTACTCCCGCAAACAGGAATATGAAGCCGATAAACTTGGTTTAATCTTTATGGCTATGGCCGGATATAATCCTAATGAGGCAATCACATTTTGGCAGCGTATGACTGCTGATAAGTCCGGTTCTGTTTCCGACTTCATGAGCACTCACCCATCCGACGAAAAAAGAATTGCGCGTCTGCAGGAAGAAATGCCGGGCGCAATGACTTATTATAAAAAATAACACACAAAACAGGCATAAAAAAACAGGCAACGGAATAATCGGTTGCCTGTTTTTTTATGAATTGAATTATAACTTTTCACCGAAAGCCAGGTCGCCTGCATCGCCAAGCCCCGGTATGATATACGAATGTTCGTTCAGTTCGGGATCAATATCGGCAGTCCAGAGTATAATATCATCCGAAAACTTTTCTTTCATATAATCGATAGCCGGCTGACTTGCAATGATCGTGGCGATAATCACTTTGCGGGGTTTACCCTTGGTTTGCAGGGCTCCGTAGGCCAGTTCCATCGAACCGCCGGTTGCCAGCATGGGATCAGTGATAATCAGGGTTTTACCATCCAACTTCGGAGAAGCAATATATTCAATGAAAATATCGAATTTAAGCGCATCCTTGTACTTACGGTAAGCCGAAACAAATGCATTTTCGGCATTGTCGAAATAGCTCAGAAATCCATTGTGAAAAGGAAGTCCGGCACGTAGAATGGTGGAAATTACAATTTTTTCTTCAATTTTGGTCGATTCTTTAATTCCAAGCGGAGTCTTTACTTTGTCCGGTTTGTAATTCATCGTTTTGCTTATTTCATACGCCATTATTTCACCGATCCGTTCCATATTGCGGCGAAAACGCATGGAGTCTTTCTGTATATCCACTGAGCGTATTTCCTTCAGATAGTGTTGCAGAACTGAATTGTTTTCTGATAAATTGATGATTTTCATATTTTTGGAATTATTTAACCGTATATTTCTTATTGAATTTTGACTGTAAAATGAATGGCGCAAGAAAAATCCGACAAAAGTAGAAATTAATTTTTAATCACCTAAAAAAAATCCTTCTGAATATCTTTTCAGAAGGATTTAAATAACATATTACTTAGCATCGGAATCACGAATTTCTTTTCTGCGAATCTTTCCGCTGATTGTTTTAGGCAATTCATCCACAAATTCGATAATCCGGGGATATTTGTAAGGAGCAGTCACCGATTTCACATGATCCTGAATTTCTTTAATCAGTTCATCACCGGCCTTGTCTCTGTATTCTTTCGATAGTATGATGGTTGCTTTCACCACCTGACCGCGGATTTCATCCGGTACTCCGGTAATAGCACATTCTACCACTGCGGGATGTGTCATCAGGGCACTTTCCACCTCGAACGGACCGATTCGGTATCCTGAACTTTTAATTACATCATCGGCACGGCCTACAAACCAGAAATAACCATCCTCATCGCGCCAGGCCACATCGCCGGTGTAGTAAATATTATCCTGATAACATTCGTCGGTTAGCTGCTGATTGCGGTGATATCCTTTGAATAAGCCCACCGGATAACCTTTGTCGGTTCTGATTACGATCTGACCCTGTTCGCCCACTTCGGCCGACCTCCCATCGGGAGTAAGTAAATCAACATTGTAGTGAGGACTTGGCAGTCCCATCGAGCCAGGTTTTGGCTCCACCCAGGGGGCGGTGAGTACCGATACTGTCGTTTCGCTCTGACCATAAGCTTCGCGGAGTTTTATTCCAGTCAGATTGTAGAACTGTTTGTACACTTCTGGATTAAGGGCTTCTCCGGCAATGGTACAATATTTCAATGAAGATGTATCGTATTTTGTAAGGTCTTCGCGAATTAGGAAGCGGAATATGGTTGGAGGTGCACAGAGTGAAGTAACCCGGTGTTTTTCAATCATTTTCAGCATATCAGCAGGTGCAAATTTATCGTGATCATAGACAAACACACATGCACCAACAATCCATTGCCCGTAGAGTTTTCCCCACACTGCTTTCAGCCAGCCGGTATCGGCTATAGTGAGGTGAAGGCTGTTCTCGTCGAGGTTGTGCCAGTATTTGGCTGTAATTATATGTGCCAGCGGATACACAAAATCGAGAGTTACCATTTTCGGATTTCCCGTAGTTCCGGAAGTAAAACTGATAATCATCGGGTCGTCGTTGCTGTTCACATGGCTGATGGGAGTAAATTCCGGTGCATTTTTAATGCCTTCGTGAAAATCATGCCAGCCTTCCGGGATGATTGGTCCAACCGAAATCAGTTGCTTGATGGACGGAGATTCCGGTAATGCTTCACTGATAGCAGATGCAATAGGCTCCTCTCCCACTGCAATGATGGCTGTGATATCGGCAGCATTATTGCGGTAAACGATGTCTTTTTTGGTCAGCAGATGAGTTGCCGGAATGATTGTAATGCCCAGTTTATGCAGAGCTATGATGGTGAACCAGAATTCATAACGACGTTTGAGAATTGCCATTACGATGTCTCCCTTCTTCAAACCCAGGGTCTGAAAATAGGAAGCTGTCTGATCGGTGTATTTTTTCATCTCTGCAAATGTGAATTCACGGCAATCACTCTTATCGTTGGTCCACAGGAGTGCTTTTTTATTGGGTTGCAGGGCTGCCCATTCGTCAACAATATCGTATCCGAAATTGAATTGTTCAGGAACGATGAGCTTATAATTGGCTTTGAAATCGTCAAAGTCAGAAAATTCTGTTTGTTGTAAATATTTTTCAATCATAATTATTGTGCTGTTTGAGATTTGACGGTTCAGACTATCATCGCCAGAAAAACAACTTTTTTGTCGTTGAGTGCCTTCATTCCGTGTTGTTTGGATGCATCGAAATAGATGCTGTCACCTTCTTCCAGTACCAGGTCATTGCCTGCTACATGGAGTTGCATTGTACCCTGTAACACATAGTTGAACTCCTGACCGGTGTGAGTATTCAGGGTCATTGGTTCATCGTTGGGCTCCACTGTAACTTCAAAAAGTTCTGCACGGTTACCTAAAAAGCCAGCACCCAGCGCCTGATATTTGTACGCTTTGGTACGCTCTACACTGATACCTTTTCCTTTGCGTGTTACGTAAAACGAACTGGCATGAGCAGTTTCTCCGGAGAGGAGTTCGGTCGTATCAAGCCCGAATGTCTGTGCTGCATGGAAAATAAAACTCATGGGGATATCAGCATTGCCGCTTTCCCATAATTCATAATCCTGTTTCGAAATTTCGCATTTCAGGGCAAATTCTTCAGTAGTGAGTTCGAGAGCCTCACGTAAACCCCGAAGCCTTTCGGCAATTTGTTTTATCTGATAATTCATAAACTGGTAACTTTTTTTATATAAGTTGATATATTACTCCAGGTAAAAATACACACAAAAAACCAAGGCTAAAACCTGCCAGTGTTTGTGAAAGAGTATGCGCTTTGAGATAAACCCTCGAAACGGCAACAAGGCCAGTGATAATCACTGAAACAACTATTAAACCAACAGGATTAACGGCCATCAGGTATGAATAGGCAAAAACTCCACCAAGGAAACCACCCATTCCGGCAAGATGTGCGCTTATTTTCCATTTCAGGTTGATAAACACCATCAGAAATACAGATAGTACCGAGCCGGCTGCCACGAGCGAAAATTCAGGCGGAAACTGTAAGGTTCTCCACAGGAAAAATAGCCAGAAAACATATGAAAGCATCGAAAACAGATAAGGCATGGTTCGCTCCTCCCGTTTCGAAATAAATAAATCTTTAATCTGACCCCGGCGCATCATCATGTAAATGGGTAAAGCAGGCAATATGCCAGTAAACAGTAATGTACCAGCCAGTGCAATGATTTTATATGCAGGTGAAAATATACTGAATAAATTCGTTTGCATAAGAAGAATCATTCCGTAGAAAGGCATCAGGAGCGGTTGGAAAATGTAGGAAATTATCTTCAGGAATGTTCTCATATTTCTTTTACAGTTTGAGATTTATATTTCTATTCTGAGTCTTGCCACCGGGATGTTGAGCAGTTCGCGGTATTTTGCCACTGTTCGACGTGCGATAATATACCCTTTTTCCTTCAACAGTTCTACGAGTTTTTCATCGGTTAAAGGGTCTCGCTTATCTTCTTCATCGATACATTCCAGCATGATCTTTTTTATTTCTCTTGTAGATATTTCTTCTCCCGAATCGTTAATCATCGTTTCGGAAAAAAAATACTTAACAGGGAATATTCCAAATTCTGTTTGCACATACTTGCTGTTGCTCACACGAGAAATAGTCGAAATATCATATCCGGTCATATCGGCTATTTCTTTGAGCACCATTGGTTTCAAAAATGTTTCATCGCCTTCGATAAAAAACTCGCGCTGATAGTTGACGATGGCAGTCATCGTTGTGATGAGAGTTTGCTGTCTTTGTTTGATAGCATCGATAAACCATCGGGCAGCATCAACCTTTTGTTTTGCAAACATAACGGCATCTTTCATTTCCTTCGTCTGGTTCTCCTTATTGGATGTATAGTCACGAAACATATCGTGATACGTACTGTTTACTCTCAGATCGGGAATATTGCTGTTGTTGAGCTGAACAGTAAGAATGCCTTCGTTATTTTCAATAATAAAATCAGGCACAATAGTTGACAGTGATTTTTCCAGTACGTTACCTCCCCAGGCATTTCCAGGCTTGGGATTCAGACGGATAATCTGAGCCAACGCATCCTTCAGTTCCTCTTGGGTAATATTCATCGAACGGATGATTTTATCATAGTGTTTTCGGGAGAATTCATCAAAGAAACCGGTAATAATCTTTTGGGCGTTCACTACATCCTGATTTGGCTCCTTTCTTTCGAGTTGAAGTAAAAGGCACTCCCGCAAGTCTTCGGCTCCTACTCCGGCCGGATCAAACTGCTGTACTTCACGAATCAACCGCTTCATTTCATCGTCATTGGTTTGTATACCTGCCTGAAATACGATATCG
Source organism: Bacteroidota bacterium (assembly GCA_017860335.1). GTDB lineage: Bacteria > Bacteroidota > Bacteroidia > Bacteroidales > Paludibacteraceae > UPXZ01. The sequence goes on along the minus strand of JAFNAU010000032.1, from coordinate 5,916 downwards.
TCCACCATCGATTCGGGCGAGCGGCGAAGATATCCCTCATCATCAATATTGCCAATGATGTATTCCACCAGGTTGCGTTCATGACTGGTGAGCTGAAGCAATCCAACCTGTTCGGATAAAAATTCATGGAATGTCAGTCCCGCCGAAAATGGGATTTCTTCATGCTTGTTGTCACCAGAGCTATTATTGACCATCAGTTTATAGTCCGGAATATCATCATCAGGCATATATTCTTCAAAATCTACATTGTCGTCAGCTTGGTATTCATCGTTAGCTTCTTCCTGTTCGTCGGAGTTTTCAGTTTTCTCCGCACCTTCTTCTAGGGCCGGATTTTCCTCCAGTTCCTGACGGATACGCTCTTCCAACTCTAAAGTCGGAATTTCGAGCATCTTGATGACCTGAATCTGGGCAGGTGAAAGTCTCTGTTGAAGTTTTTGCTGAAGTTGCTGTTTTAACATAATTCGATTCTTCTGTCTGAAATAGTCAAATGATTTCTCATGTGAGGACAAAGGTACATTTTTTCGTTGAAAAAAATTATTAACAAAAGTCATTTTAAAGCTTTACAAGACTTCTTTGCATCAGAAACAGACACAGATAATCGTAAAACCTGTAATTTGCTTTGTTCGTTTAATGATATCTGCTTTGAGAAATTGAATTAATTGAGTAGTTTTGCATTGGTATTTTCACCTCAATTTCTACCTGCTGCATGTATAGTAAAGATGAATTAAAACTGTTGAAAAAGAACTTCTGGGAAGGTTTTGGCATATATTGCAGCAATCATCCGGTGCTTGGAAAACGCAAGAGTAAATTCATGCTGTACAATACCAAAATGAAAGGTGTGGAGCTTAAGTTTGATGCCAACCGCGAAGGCGCTTTCGTTATTCTGGAACTGAACAGCCCGAAGGAAGAAGACCGTCTGAACAGATACGAGCAGTTTGAGAAATACAAGGCTGTGATGGAAGAAAATTTTCCCGGAGGATTAATCTGGGACTTTGCTTACAGGCTTGAGACAGGGCATGAAGTTTGCCGGATTTACAGCCGAAAAACCGGTATTGATATCCATAAAAGGTTTCATTGGATGGAGTTTTACACATTTATGGCTTCCGAAATGCTGAAACTCGAAAAAGCGTTCAGATACGTAAAAGAAGCTGTAGAATGAGTAATCAGATAAAAAGAAATGAACCGAAATAATGAAATTAAGCCTGTTTTCAGGCAGGACGAAGCAAGTAATGATAGACCAGCTAACCATTGATCGTATCAACGAAGCCGCTCACATCGAAGAGGTGGTTTCGGATTATGTCACTCTGCGGCGCCGCGGCGTGAACATGATTGGCCTGTGTCCGTTCCATAACGAGAAAACCCCTTCGTTTACCGTTTCGCCCGCCAAAGGTATTTTCAAATGTTTCGGTTGTGGCGAAGGTGGCAATTCGGTACATTTCATCATGAAACAGGAGCAAATCTCTTACTACGAAGCGCTCAAACATCTTGCCCGGAAATACCACATCGAAGTTCGCGAACGGGAACTTTCGGCTGAAGAACTGGCAGTCCGCAACGACCGCGAAAGTATGCTGCTGGTCAATGATTTTGCTCAAAAATACTTTGCAAACATTCTCCACCATCACGTCGACGGCAAATCCATCGGGCTCGGCTATTTCCGCGAACGCGGCTTCCGGGACGATATCATCGAAAAATTTCAGCTCGGCTATTGTCTCGACGAAAAGGACGCCTTCTCAAAATCGGCCATTAAAGCAGGTTACAACAAGGATTTTCTGGTAAAAACCGGACTGACCATCGAAGGAGATAATAACTACCTGGCTGACCGTTTCCGCGGAAGGGTGATGTTTCCTGTTCACTCCCTGTCGGGCAAAGTGCTCGCTTTCGGAGGACGGGTACTGAAAAAAGACGAGAAAACTGCCAAATATGTCAATTCGCCCGAAAGTGAAATTTACCACAAGAGTAACGAACTCTATGGAATCTTTTTTGCCAAACAGGCAATCGTGCGCCATGACCGCTGTTTTCTGGTGGAAGGTTATACCGATGTGATCTCGATGCATCAGAGCGGTATTGAAAACGTGGTGGCTTCGTCGGGCACATCGCTTACACCGGGTCAGATACGGCTAATTCACCGTTTTACAGAGAATGTTACAGTGATTTATGACGGCGACCCGGCAGGTATCAAAGCTTCGATCCGGGGCATCGACCTGCTGCTGGAAGAAGGTCTGAACATCCGCGTGCTGCTGCTGCCCGATGGCGATGATCCCGATTCTTTTTCGCGCAAACACAATGCATCCGATTTTATAGATTTTGTCAACCGCCATTCGGTCGATTTCATGCAGTTCAAGACCAATCTGCTCATTGATGATGCCGGGAATGATCCAATCAAACGGGCTGCTCTGATACAGGATATCGTTCAAAGTATTTCGATGATACCCAATCAGATTATACGGGCCGAATATGTAAAAGAATGCAGCTCTTTGCTGAATGTGGATGAGAAATTACTTTATCACCAGATCAATAAGATCAAACAAAGTGAACTAGAAGCAAAAATCACCAAAAAACCGACGGAAGATAAATCTGAAAACAGTTCTCAGCCTGCCACACAGGTAAACCGGGAACCAACAGGGGTATTTAAATTTGAAAACGAAGAACGCAGTCTCATACGGGTTTTGATCAAATACGGCTCCGATGTGTTATTTTACACACAAACCGAAGGAGATAATTCCGAAAAACCGATAACTGCAAGTGACTATATACTTGGTGAATTGCAAATTGACGGGCTGACTTTTCAGGGTAAATTACACGAACAAATCAGACAGGAGATTATACTGAATTCAGCATCGGAGAATTTCAATGCCGAAAGATATTTCCTCAACCACCCTGATATTGAGGTAAGTAAATTCACTGCCGACCTGATCCTGGAAAAATACACCCTGAGTAAAATCCATTCAAAATTTCATAAGCTTGAAACAGAAGTGGACAGACTTGCAGAACTTGCTCCGCGGTTTATTTTCGAGTATAAACTGGCAATAATCATGGATAAACGCAAGCAAAAACTGATGGAAATGAAAACAGCAGCCGAAGCCCGCAACGATAAAATGATGCAACAAATCATGAGAGAAATTGAAGCAATTGACAATTTCAAAAATAAACTGTCGAAAGAACTCGACAGGGTGCTCAACCTGCTGTAAGGTCACTTTTCCGGTATCACTCATTCGAAGATAATATCAATACTCAGATCACAAAATATATGAAAACAATTGAAAACACGTGGCAAAAAACCGTTGTGAAAGCTTCACGTTCATTGAATTTGATTTCAGAAGAAAAAATTAACGAAACCTTGCTGGCACTTGCAGATGCTGCTGTTGCTTCCACCGGTGTAATTTTAGCAGCTAACCAGCTCGATCTGGCTGTGATGGAGACTTCCAATCCAATGTATGACCGCCTGATGCTTACGGAAGAGAGAATCAGAGCTATTGCGGATGATATACGAAACGTAGCTGCCCTGCCCTCGCCCCTCGGCAAAACTCTGGTGGAAACCACAAGACCCAACGGAATGAATATCCGGAAAATATCGGTTCCGTTCGGAGTGATCGGAATCATTTACGAAGCACGTCCCAATGTCAGTTTCGACGTGTTCTCACTTTGCTTCAAGTCCGGTAATGCCTGTGTGCTCAAAGGTGGTTCGGATGCCTACAATTCCAATCTTGCCATAACACGTCTCATCAAAAACGTATTGCGCCAACACGTACTTGACGAAAACACAGTCACTCTGCTTCCTGCCGGGCACGAAGCTGCTGCCGAAATGATGAATGCCACGGGTATCGTAGATGTCATTATTCCTCGCGGGGGAAAAGGTCTGATAGATTTTGTACGAAAAAATTCAAAGGTTCCTGTCATTGAAACCGGGGCCGGAATTGTTCATACTTACTTTGACGAAGATGGCAACCTGGAAAAAGGTAAAGAAATCATATTCAACTCCAAAACACGCCGTGTAAGCGTGTGTAATACACTCGACTGCCTGATTATTCATAAGAAAAGACTGCCAGACCTGCCTGCTCTCTGCGAAAAATTAGCTGAAAAAAATGTCATCATCTATGCCGATAGCTCAGCTTATGGTGTGCTGGAAGGAATTTACCCCGCAACATTGCTCCAAAAAGCCACCGAAGAGAGCTATGGTATTGAGTTTCTGGATTATAAGATGGCTGTAAAAACAGTTGCAGATATCCGGGAGGCGGTCGAACATATCAGCACTCACAGCTCCCGCCACAGCGAATGTATCATTACAGAAAACAGGACAACAGCAGAACACTTCATAAAAGTGGTGGATGCTGCCTGTGTATATACTAATGTTTCTACAGCATTTACCGATGGTGCGCAATTTGGTTTGGGTGCGGAAATCGGCATAAGTACTCAGAAGCTTCATGCCCGGGGTCCTATGGGACTTGAAGAACTTTGTTCCTACAAATGGATTGTGAGTGGCAGCGGACAAACAAGAAGTTAACACAGTTTTTTTAAAACCAGAATGACTATGTCACTTTTCATTTAACAAACTATAATCTTTTAGCATCAGAACAGTACAGCACAGAACATAATTTACTATATTTCTATTATTTTTATGATTTTCGTTGTTTTTTCAAAAAAAATGTTTTTCTTTGCCTTTTGAAAGAAAAGTGTATTTTTCGTACGGTTTAAATCCAACAGTTTATCTAAATCTTTTTGAATGACTATTGCTTTTTTTACCCTCCGTTTTTATACTATTTCTGTAAACACATTTTTAATTCATTTTAATTTTATCATGAACATTTACATTGGAAATCTGAGCTACAAAGTTCGGGAAAGTGACTTGCAAGGTGTTATAGGAGAATACGGTGAAGTATCTTCTTGTAAAATTATCAAAGACCGTGAAACCGGAAAATCGAAAGGATTTGGTTTTGTGGAAATGACCGACGATGCTGCCGCAGCAAAAGCTATCGAAGAACTTAACGGAGCTGAACTTGACGGACGTACACTTGTAGTAAAAGAAGCAAGACCCCGCGCTTAATCTTTTTACACACTAAGAATTAAAGACTTCCATTCCTAACCGGGGATGGAAGTCTTTTTTATGAAAATTCTTTTTCATACTTTTGTGATACCAAAAAATATAATATGCTTAAGGAAACTTTCAGAAATTCAGGACTGTTTGGCAAACTGTTACAACTTTTTTTTATCAGTTTTTTCTTCGGAATAGCCGGTATCGGTCTGGTGTCAGTAATCTTCGGAGCTACGACCAATATTTACGACCAGAAAATCATGCAGCTTATTTTAACTCTTTTTACTTTTCTACTTGCACCCATAGCTGTGGGATATATCTGGTACGAAAAACCCTCAGACGCTTATTCGCTGAACCGGAAACCGCCTGTAAAAATGATTTTTTTGGTCATATTGCTGATGTTTGCCATTACACCGCTCATAAACCTGCTTTCGTACGTCAATGAGCAGATGGTTCTGCCCGGTTTTATGAAGAATATTGAGGTGTATTTCAAAGAAATGGAAGACACCGCGGCTCAGCTCACCGAAAAAATGCTGGTGATGAACACAACCTCCGATTTGATTGTAAATCTGATAGTTATGGCTGTCGCACCGGCATTGTGTGAGGAATTGTATTTTCGGGGAACTTTATTGAATATTTTTTCGGAGGGAAGAAACCGGCACGCAGCTATATGGATTGTTGCCATAATATTCAGTCTGATCCATTTTCAGATGTACGGATTTATTCCGCGGATGATTCTGGGAGCTTTACTGGGTTATCTGATGATGTGGAGCGGGAGTATCTGGATGCCTGTTATCGCTCATTTCACCAATAATGCAATGGCGGTGATCATCTCCGGTTTCGGTCAGACTACCGAGCAGCTGAAAACCCTGGAAGATATCGGTAAA
>JAFNAU010000031.1 GCA_017860335.1 Bacteroidota bacterium | reverse complement strand
GGTTTTTTCCCCACCAGGTGATCGAGTTCCTGGCTGTCGATGTCGGCCAGTTCCACCGATTCACTGATAAGCTGTTTATTTGGTGTAAACAACTGCAAATTTTGTTTATAGATATTGTAAACGCCTTTGAATGTAGCTCCTATGCCTATTGGCCAGCTTAGCGGACGAACATTGATACCCAGTTCAGCCTCGAGTTCATCCATCAGATCAAACGGATCGCGTCCTTCACGGTCCATTTTATTGATAAATACAATGATCGGCGTGTTGCGCATCCGGCAAACGTTCATCAGTTTCCGGGTTTGTGCTTCCACCCCTTTGGCAGCATCCACCACAATGATTACACTGTCGACAGCAGTCAGAGTACGGAAAGTGTCTTCGGCAAAGTCCTGGTGACCGGGCGTATCGAGAATATTTATTTTAAAATCACGATACTCGAAACCCATAACCGAAGTAGCCACCGAAATTCCACGTTGTTTTTCAATTTCCATCCAGTCGGATGTGGCTGTTTTTCGGATTTTATTTGATTTAACAGCGCCTGCAATATGGATAGCACCACCGAAAAGCAAAAGTTTCTCGGTAAGCGTTGTTTTCCCTGCATCGGGGTGACTGATAATGGCAAATGTTCTGCGCCTTTTTATTTCGGATTGTAAACTCATTGATTGATTGTTGTAACGTTGTATTGTTGATATATTGTTCCAGATAGTCTCATAAAAATTCCGAACAGACAGGGAAGGTAACCGTTAATCACTAATCTGTTTTTCGGTCGGCAAAGGTAGTGTATTTCACGTAAATACACAAAAAAACCAATCGCGGAGGATTGGTTTTTTGTTAAAGGTACGGGATTTACTCAGAGTTTTATACCCAGTGTTACCACAATATTGTTGTTTTTTGTATTTACAGCTGCAGGGGTAACAATATTAGTTAACCGGTTGCTTTGGTAACGGAGTATTTGGTACGGATACATATCTTCATCCAGCATTTTTTGCGCATAGGCAAAATCAATAAACCATCCTGTTGCGCGGTAACCTGCTCCAAAAGTAAGGTAACGTGTATCCATCTGATTGAAATATTCCGTATTGGTATTGGCTGAATTCAGTTTCAGCGATTTACCCTGCGCATAATCGGTTTGATTTGCACTTTTCATCAGTGCATAACCGGCACGCAGAGCAAAACTTGGGCTCAGTTTATACTCGGCACCCACTTTCAGGGTCTGTCCGGTTTTATAAACATTTGGCATGTTCTGATTTTCATCTTTGTAGTATTGCGTATCCCCGTTTTCCAGTCCGAGACGCATACCCGGGTAATTCACATAATCATATTCCACTGATATAAGTCCTTTTTTACCAAATAGATAAGCGGCACTTGCCTGAGCCTGAAGCGGACCTGTGATTTTGTAATCATGACTGTAACCCTGTAGCGGCAGATAAGCATCTTTAATTTCGGAAGTCTTGAAATACTGCACATTGGTATTTTCGGATATGGAATAAAACGTAGGAGTATGGAAAGATACACCGAGCCTTAAATTATTTGTTGGCAGATAAATGGCTCCCAATTTGAGATTAAAGCCAACGCCAGTTTGCGACATTGCAGAGGTCAAATCAAAACCGCCACCCTGTGCAAAATTTTCTGAGATACTTGAATGCAGGTTGTAAGATAAATCCTGCATATTTACATTTGCTCCGATAAACAGATTGTTATTGAAGTTACCACCCCACCCAAATCCATATTCGCTAACAGAACCGGTTTCAAAAAGATAAGTTGACGGAACTACCTTTTCACCTTCGCTTAGTATTGATGACCATGTTTTTCCTTCCTGGGGATTAATCAGGAAATTCTGATATCCAAGTACCGACAACCAGGCATTGTTGGGATTATTATACGGATCTTTATTCACATCGTTTTCCTGTAAATCGGTATCAGCATATCCATCGGAAAATGCAGCCAGAAAGTCGGTGAATGAATTATCGCTACCTGGACTAGCAGCACTTACTTTCCGGTTGAAATTTCGCAGACGATTGAATGTAAATGAAAAGTTGGAACTCATTAAACCGCTGTTCTTTTCACTCCAGCTGGACATTGCCAGTACATATGAAAAACTATTGAGGTTTACTTTAAGCATATCTTCCTTCGAAGTCATGCCGCTCCATACGGAACTGGTACTCTGAATCATTGTATTGAGTGTTCCGGCAATTTCGGAACTGCGGTAAACGCCAAGGCCGGCAGGGTTATCCTTGATTGCTGTGGCATCGCCACCCAGTGCTCCAAAAGCACCTCCCATTCCCATGTAACGAGCTGACCCACTGAGGTCAGTCTGTGTTAGTTTGAAAGCATCATATTCTGTTTGTGCAAAAGTAAATGTGCTAACAAAAGCAGCCAGTACAACAATAATATTTTTTTTCATATTCGTAATATCTATTGATTGATTTGAATTCTGTTTATTTCCAAAAACACTTCACTTTTATCTCCGTCCGCCACTGCCGGAACGACTGCTGCCGGAACTACTGCTGCTACTGCTGCTACTACTGCCACCGCTGTACGAACCTGAACTTCCCGAAGAATATGAACCTGACGATGATGAACTACCGCTTGAATAAGTGCTGCTGCTGGAACTTCTGCTGTTGTAAGCCGGAGTTGATGAACGGCCTGAAGATGAACCGCTACTGTACGAACGGCTTCCCGAACTTCGGCTGTCTGAACCCGAGCGGTTGATAACCGTTGAAGATCCGGCCGAACTTCTAGTTTCGGTTGAATAACGTGTGGCATTGCTGTTTCGTGTTGCATTCCATTGATCGGACGACCGGACAGCACCTGTGCGGGTTGTTGTGTTCACATTAGGTGAATATGAATTACGTTCGGATGAGGTGTATGAACTTCTGGTCTGAACACCGCGACCGGATGTAGTGCTCTGCATACCGCGACCAGATGTTGATAAGTTATTTGATTCAAACCGGTTTCTTTGTGTACCCTGACGGCTGACAGTAGTGTAGAGATTACTGCCTGAAGTTCGACCCGAGCCTAATACAGCCTGTTCGCGTGTAACCGAAGTTCTGCTTGTAGGACGTGTTGATTCGAATCTTCCTACGCGTCCGTTCTCACGGGTATTGTTATTATTGCCGGTATAATACCCGTTACCAGAATACGGATAACCCAAGCCACCATAACCATAATAGCCACCATAATACGGATAACCCCAGCCATAATAGCCACCGTAGTAGGGATAACCCCAGTCATAATAACCACCCCATCCATATCCGTAACCACCGTACCAGGAATTCCATGGCGAATACCACGGATCGCAATATCCCCATCCGAAAGGAGAATACAGACTGCTTCTCCACCCCCAGCTGTTGTAACCATGCGGGAAATACTGATAATTAAACCAGTAGGGATTGGTCCAGGTAGGTGTTATAGTGGCATATATTCCATCTACGTACACATTCCAGTAATTATCATCCAGAAAATAGATGTCGTTGTAACCGGGATCTGCAATTGTAATTGTATAACGGGGATTATGGAAACGGCGAATACGTTCGGCATACTCCAGATCTTGTTGCGAACCTTTAAATCCATGCAAGTATTCACCGTCCGTTTCAACGGCATCAACCGTTTCTATCGAATCGCTTGCTATATCGTCCATCACATAAACGGTATCAGTCACTGCTGTAATCCTGTTACCATTCCGGTCAATAAAGATAATTTCTCTTGCACCGTTTTTGTAAGCTGGCTTTTCCCTAACGGTTTTTTTAGCTGTTTGCACTTCCTTAACCATACCGGCATCATTGGGAGTGACATAGATATCATCTATGATTTTTTTTGATTGAGCAAAACCTGATGAAACCAGCACAATCAAAAAGCTAATTAATAAACTAAAGCGTTTCATTGTATAATATTATTAAAGGTTGAGAAGCATTAATTATCAAATTACAAAATAAAAATTACAAAAATTATGCCATAACATTTAGAAGCAAGGACTTTAACACAAAGAATTACATAAGGTACAAATGTACTTAAATTTGCCAACCTATTCAACATAATTTTGTACTTTTGTTCACTGGAAAATCTGTTTTTTCAGACAATAAACACAGCTTATGAAATATACTGCCATTCATTTTACATTCGATACTTCCGTTGAATACACTGCGGATATTCTTGCCTCTATGCTGGGCGATACCGGCTTTGAGAGCTTCGTAAACACGGATAAAGGATTAGATGCTTACATCCCTTCAAAACTCTATGATGAAAACGTCTTGAAAGTTACCCTGGAAAATTTTCCTTTTCCAGAACAAATAGATTTTGAAAAAGAAGAAATGGAAGATAAAAACTGGAACGAAGAATGGGAAAAGTATTTTTTCGAGCCAATTATCATCAACGATGAGTGTATTATACACAGTTCCTTTCATAAAGACATACCACAACTGAAGTACGATATTATTATTGACCCCAAAATGGCTTTCGGAACAGGTCATCACGAAACAACAAGCCTGATGATTGGTGAGATTCTGAACATGGATCTTGCCGGAAAATCGGTGCTTGATATGGGATGCGGCACTTCGGTACTTGCCATACTGGCAGCAATGCGTGGTGCTGGTGTCCTTACTGCCATTGACATTGACGACTGGTGCGTTGACAATTCTTTGGAAAACATACAATTAAACAATGTCAGTGGCATTGAAGTACTGCTCGGAGGAGCTGAGTTGCTCGAAGGCCTTCGTTTCGATATCGTACTGGCAAATATAAACCGTAATATTCTCCTGAACGATATGCAATCATATGCCAACACACTGCCTGCAGGGGGTGAACTGTATATGAGCGGTTTTTACACTGAGGATGTCCCGGTGATTGAAACCAAAGCCCGCGAACTTGGTTTTGAGTTGCTTTATTCTAAGCAGAAAAACAACTGGGCAGTAGTAAGAATGCTTAAGAAATATTGATTTATAATGACTGCTTAACACATTATTCTGTTAAGCAGTCGGAGCACTTTAATCACATTAAGAACTGCATTTCAGCCTTATAATTCTGTCATATTTTTTGGCAGAATGACATGAAAAGCAGTTCCCTCCTCCACTTTAGTCTCAAATGTAATCTGCCCTCCTGCCATACGAATCATATTCTGGCTGATAGACAGTCCCAGGCCCATTCCTGTAGATTTTGTTGTAAAGTTGGGGGTAAAAAGTTTATCTTTTATATCGTCGGAAATTCCTTTTCCATTATCGCGGATGTGTACAAAAACGTTTTCAGGAGTTGTTTCTACCGAGACCTGAATTTTCCCGTCACGCCCAGTAGGAATAGATTGTATCGCGTTTTTCAACAGATTGTTGAACACCTGAATGAGTTGTTCGCGGTCAGCTATTACAAAAGCATCCCGCACATCACTCCAGCAGGTAATTTTAACTCCATCATGGTTATTGGAAAACAACTCTACAACCATACTGACGATTTTCGCCACATCTACTTTATCCGGTTTAGCCTCAGGCAATCGCGCAAAGGTTGAGAATGTTCCTGCAATCTGCGATAAATTTTCAATCTGCTCAATAAGCGTTGCTGTCGATTTCTCAAAATATTCATCAAAGCGGTTGTCTCCCATTTTCTTAGTACGTTGCAGTTGCTGTATGGTAAGTTTCATAGGGGTGAGCGGATTATTTATTTCATGCGCAACCTGCCTAGCCATAGTTTTCCAAGCCGATTCCCGTTCTGATTTTGCCAGCAACCGGGCACTTTCTTCGAGCTCCTCTACTGTTTTGTTATATTGTATTACCAACTGACCAATTTCGTCATTCGGTTTATACGCAATTTTCTTATTCCTCTGCCCCAGCCGGATATCTTTCAAACTTCTCTCAAGCAATGAAAGTGGCGCGGAGAGCTTTTTGTTGATAAACAAACTTAAAAATATAAACAGGATAGTGATTACCAGATATATATGAACAATAACGGCGAGAAATTCCTGAATTTCGACCTGAACCTGATCATTGCTGAAATATTGCGGCACAGCAATATAGCCTATCTGAAGGAAATCTCCGTTGTAGAAGTCGGTATAAGCTGTAAGGTATTCCAGTTCTCCTATATATTCATATTTATTCATATTGGGATTTTTGGAAAAGAATGGTACGGGAGAAATTCTCTTACTGATCAGACCACGTGAAAAAATACTGGGTTGTGAACTTGCAATAAGCATACCCTCATTATCATAAACGTGAATATCGTTTTGGTAAGTATAAGAAAGATCCTGCAAGAAAAGATTGAGAGAGTTCTCCATGGAAGAATCAATTTTTTCTGTCCAGTAATATTTTTCCTGCAAAGCAGTCTGAATGTAATTCTTAGTTCGTTCCAGATTAATACGCTGTTCGTTTCGGTACTTCTGCTGAATATAATTAATTGATACATAAAATATAGAAACAAAACTTATTATTAGCAGTACAACAAACGAATACATATATCTTGATGTCAACCGGAATGGATGGGAGTTTTTTTTGCGTATCAATTTATAAATCCAGAAAACCAGAAAAGCTACCAGAAAATAAACGACGAAAGTATATAAAACATAAAGCAGATACCCCCAGATGCTGTTTGTGATTTCTTCTGACAAGATGAAATAATTATAGATATTGGGAACATAGATATAATGCCGGTAATTTCCATAATCCTGGGTATAAAAATTCAAAGGCTTTTTATCAATCCATTTTCCATCGCGCGGATAGCGGAATTTTCCGGAAGTGAACGCCAGTTCGTGATAAGTATAACGCGCGCTCGAAAGTCCAAGTTGCTGCTGCAGACTTGGCATGCCTTCAACCAGCAATCCGGGGAAACTATAACTTTTATAATACTTCTTTGGATAAAATTCCATATAGAAATTCACTTTTTTCCCGCCCGACTGTTCTAACTTAAAAGCGCCCAAAAATGCCATATCCGACGATTTGGTATTCATCACAAAGAAGTTACTTGATTTTATCTGATTGCCGTATGAATTAATAGTTTCCTGATAAGTCTGATTCAGAACCGTACCCGGCATAGTTGCAAACAATCTCATTTCATATTTTGTCCAGAAACCCCGAAGATAGGCTTTATTAAGGTATTCATTGGCTTTCTGAACAGAATCGGGATACTGCATCAGATTTTTCAGAACTTCATCATTCTTCACTTCCCGATCAATGTCAACCAGTATGAGCTCCGCAATTTTATCTTCATCAGCATTATCATTCAAATAGTGATTTTCGGCCAGCGTTTTATATTTTTCAAATTTCTTGTCTTTGTTCATGTTAATGAAATTCCAGGTAACAAAGAGGGTGATGAAAAACAACCAGACAGCCACAAACCATTTATTATCGCTTAAACCTCTGTACAGCAAAGGAATATATAAGATTGCACAGGAAATCAGAAAAGAAACGGCAGCGTCTAAACCATATGGGTGAAAGTACAAGAAAAGGAGAACACAAAAAAACAATGTCACTAGAACATCAATGATCAGCAAACCTTTCAGTCCTTTTTTTCGTAAAATTATCCGGTGTATTTTCAGGTACAGGGACATATAACAGATTCCCCAGAAAAACAACAGGAAGTGGTTCCAAACCGACACCCAATTGAAATCAGTAAATTTCAGAATATTCAGTTCAGTGGTAGAATTAAAGACAAGCCCGATCATAAAGTTGAAAATCAGCATAAAATATGTTCCGGGAATCAACAGCAAAACAACCGCTTTCAGGGTAAGATATTTATTTTTTCTCAAATTTCTGTCGGTATGAAAACAGAAAAGATAGATAGTAGAACAAATATATAAAGTCAGGAAACTCAAATGGGTTAACGATGCCAGGATTGAATTGGTTGCATAATGATAAGGTGTGAAGATTTTATTTGAAAAAAAGGTGGTAGGCAGATTAAACTTCAAACAAATAATCACAAACAATGTCATAATCGAAGCTACCTCCAGGAATTCTTTCCAGGTAAACAGTTTCTTACCTATCAGTAAAGGGAAAGTGGCATAAAGGTAAAACAGCAAAATGAATGCTGCCAGGAAGAAATACATCGCGGCAATAGCCCAGTTTTCGTTATAAACAGGCTGATCGGGAAGTTTCAGGGTAAAGAGATAATCGTTCTGATTGCTGAATATCGCATATTTATCAGCTGGTTTATTCAGCACAATCCCAATATCCTTATTCAGTTTGAAACCTTCAAAATACTTATTGGTAAGCTCCGTATTTTCGTAAGAATAATTATATTTTACAGGTATGTAAGCAACAATATTAAACTCACCAACCTTTTTCGATCTTGCAATAGTATGCATATTGGGCATCAATACATATTCCCAGGCTGTATTCTGCATATCTTTCTGGCTGGTCATATTATCCGACCAGAAAATCAGTTCCCCATTCCGGTAAACAAGATAGGTGTTTGCTAATTTCTGAAAAGAAATCAGGTTCAGGGAATCGAGTGATTTTCGCTGCAGAAGACCCTCAATCACCTTAATTTTTTCTTCCGCTTTCCGTTGTTTTACACTGATAGTATACCTGACATCATTGATGGGAATGGCATTAGCCGGTGACTGCTGGTAAAACCATTGACAAGCAATTCCCAGCAGTGCAAATACGGACAACAGAAACATCGTGATGCTGTTTCGGTTGAAGAATTCTTGTTGTACTGCTCTTTTCCTATTCATGATGATAAGGTTCTCCCTTTATGATGGTCATTGCACGGTAAAGTTGCTCTACAAACAACAAACGGATCATCTGATGCGAAAAGGTCATGGATGAAAGCGAAATCATCGAATTTGCACGTTTATAGACTTGTTCCGAAAATCCGTACGGTCCACCAATAACAAAAACCGTGCATTTGTTGGATGTCAGCATCAGATTTGAAATATATTCCGAAAAACGAACCGATGTAAACTGTTTTCCTTTTTCGTCAAGCAATACCACATGGTCCGGATTTTCGAGTTTACCCAGAATCAGTTCGCCTTCCTTCTCTTTTTGCAATTCAACGCTCAAGCTTTTAGCATTTTTCAATTCAGGTATAACAACCAGCTCAAAGCCAATGTAATGTTTTAAACGGCTTGTATAACCTTCTATCAGTTCTGCAAGTTGGCTCTCTGTGGTTTTTCCCACCATTAACAATTTTATTTTCACCTGAAGTTGCTTTTTAAAAAGTTTGGCCTGTTATTTGTTGCTAAATATGAAAAATCGACTTCTCAGACACAGATATTTTAATAACTTTGCAGCCGGATTTCTTTTACAAATGCAAATATTGCACAAATTTAGAAGAAAAAAACGTTAACCGGCTATTTATTTATGAAAAGAAAAAAAGAAAATGAAAACTTATAAATTTATTGCATTAATCGCCTTTTTCTCACTAATAACATCACAAAACATTACAGCCCAGAATGTTGATGTGCCGAATGAAATTACGGTTGCACTTAACAGCGGGGATGCCGGCAAACTTTCAGCCTGGTTAAATAATAATGTAGAACTGGTTATTGGTGATAAAAATGATGTTTATAGCAAGCAGCAAGCTATCGGGATTATTTCCGATTTCTTCAGAAATAATTCAGTTCAGGGATTTCAGGTCCTTCACAAGGGTAATCGGGAAGCCGCCAGTTTTGTAATCGGTACGCTTAAAACTTCAAGCAGGAATTACAGAGTATACGTTCTGACCCGAAGAACAGGAAAACAATCCTTAATACAGCAATTACGAATAGAAACAAATAATGAATAAAGATTTTATCAAAATGATCCCGGCATGGTTTGCCGAAGACATTGGCGATGGTGATCATACAACACTATCATGTATTCCGCCCGACGCAATGGGCAAATCGCAACTGATAATAAAAGAAAATGGTATAATTGCCGGAGTGGAAGTTGCCCGCGAGATTTTCAAAGCCTTTGACCCGGAATTAAAAATGACAGTTTTCATTCAGGACGGTTCGGAGGTAAAATATGGAGATATTGCCTTCGTGGTTGAAGGAAAAATTCAATCATTATTGCAAACAGAAAGACTCATGCTGAACATCATGCAACGACTGAGCGGAGTTGCTACCCGTACAAATGAATATATGCAGTTGCTCAAAGGCACCCATACCAGCGTACTCGACACCCGCAAAACCACTCCCGGACTTCGCATGCTTGAGAAGGAAGCTGTTAAACTCGGAGGCGGCACCAATCACCGCATCGGACTGTATGATATGATCCTGCTGAAAGATAATCATGTGGATTTTGCAGGAGGCATCGAACAGGCAATTACCCGCACCAAAGAATACTTGAAGGAAAAAGGCAAAAATCTTAAAATAGAGATTGAGGTTCGTAATTTTGATGAACTGCAACAGGTGCTCAATATTGGCGGTATTGACCGAATTATGCTGGACAATTTTTCTGTGGAAAACACACGAAAAGCAGTTGAAATGATTGGAGGCAAATATGAAACTGAATCCTCTGGAGGTATTACCAAGGA
Organism: Bacteroidota bacterium; assembly: GCA_017860335.1. GTDB lineage: Bacteria > Bacteroidota > Bacteroidia > Bacteroidales > Paludibacteraceae > UPXZ01. The sequence continues at coordinate 1,511 of JAFNAU010000031.1, read as the reverse complement.
AACACTGCGCGATTACGCCGAGTGCGGAGTGGATTATATCTCGGTGGGCGCACTCACCCACTCTATTAAAAGTCTGGACATGAGCTTTAAGGCTGTTGATATATAAAATAAATCTGAATTCTGATTATAAAACCGTTATCTCCAAGAAGTAACGGTTTTTTTTACGTTTTGATAGGAAATTTTGCTTCTTAAACGTTATAATTATACCGGAAAATATATTTTCAAATATTTATAAAAATCAGGAGGCAGAAAAAATGGATCAGAACAAACCGTTGGTGATAACCATCAGCCGCCAGCTTGGAAGCGGAGGTGCTTATATCGGTCATCAGCTGGCAAAGAGACTTAGCATGTATTATGCTGACCATGAAATAATTACAAAAACCGCACAGGAACTTTCGGTGCTTGAGAAAGATCTGGAACAACAAGAAGAAAAATTCGAATCCTTCTGGAAAACTTTTTTGCGTTACAATGCATCAGCTCCGGAAGTTTACATCCCGTCTTCCTATAATTTTTTTCCAACGACCCAACAGCTTTTTGAGACCGAATCCGATGTAATTAAACACATCGCCGATGAAAGTTCCTCAGTTATTATCGGTCGTTGTGGTTTCCACATTCTGCGCGACCATCCGAACAAAGCCAGTGTTTTGCTTTACTGCGATCTCGAAAACCGCATTAAACGGATAATGAATATTCGCCATCTGACCGAAGAAGAAGCCCGAAAAACCGTACTGCAAAGCGATAAGGAACGTGAACTCTACATCAACAGCTTCAGTAAAACGAAATGGATGGATGCGCGCAATTTTGACATTTGTATTGATACCGGAAAAATCAGTTTCGACAATAGTGTGGAACTTATCATCAACTATCTCAATCTGAGGAAATAGCTTTTATTATTCACGGTCTGAAACTATGTAAAGATATTATTAAAAAACGCTCCGGAAAAACGATTTTATATATTCTCAGGACTAAAAACAATTGAAACATCTGCTTTTGTTTTTTAACTGAAAAATAACAAATATGAAAATAGCTATTATAGGTACCGGTTATGTCGGGCTCGTTTCGGGAGCCTGTTTTGCAGAGATGGGCGTGGATGTCACCTGCGTGGATGTGGATAGTACTAAAATCGACAATCTGCACAAAGGCATTATTCCGATTTACGAGCCGGGACTGGAAGATATGGTTAACCGCAACGTCAAAGCTGAAAGACTGCATTTTACTACCAAATTAGATGATGTACTGGATGATGTGGAAGTTATTTTCAGCGCCGTAGGTACTCCTCCCAATGAAGATGGAAGCGCCGATCTGAAGTACGTACTGCAGGTTGCCCGTGAAGTTGGTCAGAAAATGGGTAAATACATATTACTGGTTACAAAAAGTACCGTTCCGGTGGGCACTGCCAGACTGGTTAAACAAGCCATACTGGAAGAACTGGACAAACGCGGCGTCAGCATTCCGTTCGACGTAGCTTCAAATCCTGAATTTCTGAAAGAAGGCGATGCCATCAACGACTT
>JAFNAU010000189.1 GCA_017860335.1 Bacteroidota bacterium | reverse complement strand
ATCAGATAGCTGTCGTGAGGCAGTATCTGAGCGGGTGAGTAATCAAATTCCCGGCAGCGTTGTTTGAAAAGTTCGATACTTTTTGCCGTTAATGTTGGCGCCAGCCACTGCTTCTGGTTCTTGGTGAAAAGTGCAAAAGCTTTTGCACCGATATTACGGGCATTAAGAGGGGCGTTTTCCACACCCCCCGACGCGCTTACATGGGCTCCGATATATTTCATGCGTTCTTTTTATTTTATTTATAGTTGTTGCATGGCTTGTCCCGATATTTCAGAACTTGTTTCAAATGTAAATAATTATTTCTCAGTAAAACAGATAAATCCCTTAAAAGTTTATAATGTTTTTGGAAGAATATAAAATGCCAATTTTCAAAGTGCTGATAATCAGATGATGTGGTGCGAGCTTAGGATTAAAATCTCACTAATTGAAAACAATATATTATCTTTGCACGTTATTAGTCAAGCATTTTATTCAATTAAATTTATGTCAGACGATATATTACATGAGATAACCCAAAGCGATTACAAGTATGGTTTCACTACTGATATTGAAACCGAAGTAATCCCTGTGGGACTGAACGAGGACGTTATCCGCCTGATTTCGGCAAAGAAGAAAGAGCCGGAATGGTTGCTGGATTTACGCCTGAAAGCCTACCGGCACTGGCTTACCATGCAGATGCCGACCTGGGCACATCTGAAGATACCCGAAATTGATTATCAGAAAATATCATATTTTGCAGCGCCGCGCAAGAATGCACCAAAAAGTCTCGATGAAGTAGATCCCGAATTACTCAAAACTTTTGATAAACTAGGCATTCCGCTCGACGAACAGAAAGCATTGTCGGGTATGGCTGTGGATGCTGTCATGGACAGTATTTCTGTGAAAACCACTTTCCGGGAGAATCTGGCCGAGATGGGTATTATATTCTGCTCGTTCAGCGAAGCGGTAGAGCATCATCCCGATCTGGTACAGAAATACATGGGATCGGTAGTGCCTTATACCGACAATTTTTTTGCAACACTCAACAGCGCGGTGTTCAGTGACGGCTCGTTCGTGTATATACCTAAAGGTGTTCGTTGCCCGATGGAACTTTCCACCTACTTCCGCATCAACGCAATGAATACCGGTCAGTTTGAGCGCACGCTCATTGTTGCCGACGAAGACAGCTACGTGTCCTATCTGGAGGGCTGTACGGCTCCTATGCGCGATGAAAATCAGCTTCACGCGGCCATTGTTGAAATAGTGGTGATGAAAAATGCCGAAGTGAAATATTCAACCGTACAGAACTGGTATCCGGGCGATAAGGACGGAAAGGGCGGCATCTATAACTTTGTTACAAAACGGGGGATTTGCAAAGGCGAGAATTCAAAACTGTCGTGGACACAAGTTGAAACCGGTTCAGCAATAACCTGGAAATATCCTTCGTGCATCTTGCTGGGTGATAATTCAACGGCTGAATTTTATTCGGTAGCCGTTACAAATCACCATCAGCAGGCCGATACCGGAACTAAAATGATGCATATCGGTAAGAATACGAGAAGTCACATCCTTTCGAAGGGAATATCCGCCGGTTTCAGTAACAACAGCTACCGGGGTTTGGTGCGTGTGAATCCGAAAGCCGACAACTCACGTAACTTTTCGCAGTGTGACAGCCTGCTGCTTGGCGACAAATGCGGGGCTCACACATTCCCTTATATGGATGTAAACAACGATACAGCTATTGTAGAACACGAAGCAACCACCTCCAAAATCAGCGAAGATCAGATATTCTACTGCAATCAGCGCGGTATTAACACCGAAACAGCTGTTGGGTTAATTGTGAATGGCTATGCCAAAGAAGTACTCAATAAACTCCCGATGGAATTTGCGGTGGAAGCACAGAAACTGCTGCAGATAACGCTGGAAGGAAGTGTGGGGTAGAAAAGCACGAGCCACCTAACCTCCTAAAGGGGGATAAGAAAGAGTAATGAATTTATTTGAATTGAATAAGGACTTATTAAAACGAAATAATTATTAATTTCCTGAACCCCAGACATTTCAGGAACTTCTCCCTTTTGGGAGGTGGGGGGCTTGTATATGTTAGAAATTAAAAACTTACACGCCAATATTAACGGCAAAGAAATACTAAAAGGTCTTAACCTTACAGTCAAAGCAGGTGAAATACATGCCATCATGGGACCAAACGGCGCAGGAAAATCGACTCTGGCTTCGGTGCTTACCGGAAATCCGGCTTTCGAAGTTACTGAAGGAAAAGTGATATTTGAGGGTAAAGACCTGCTTGAACTCAACCCGGAGGAACGTGCCAGCGAAGGAATTTTTCTGAGTTTTCAGTATCCCGTGGAAATCCCCGGAGTTAGTATGGTTAACTTTATGCGTGCTGCCATCAACGAACAGCGAAAGTATCGCGGACAGGAACCCATTGCTGCAACCGATTTCCTGCGAATGATGCGTGAGAAAAAAGAACTGGTAGAAATGGATAATAAACTGACCAATCGCTCGGTGAATGAAGGCTTTTCGGGTGGGGAGAAGAAACGGAACGAAATCTTTCAGATGGCCATGCTTAATCCAAAGCTGTCCATTCTGGACGAAACCGACAGCGGACTGGATATTGATGCCCTGCGAATCGTGGCAAACGGAGTCAATAAACTGAAAACACCGGATAATGCCAGTATTGTGATCACACACTATCAGAGACTGCTCGATTACATTATTCCCGATTTTGTACATGTGCTTTATGACGGCAAAATAGTAAAAACCGGAGATAAATATTTGGCGTTGGAACTCGAAGAAAAAGGCTACGACTGGCTGAAATAAAGCCTCCTGATGATCCCCCGATGGGGAACTTTATAAATATACAAGTCATTATGAATAATACAGATACAAATAACAGAGCGAATCCAGTCTCATCTCCTTCGGTGAAATCGGGTGGAGCCGAACTTCAGTATATTGAACTTTATTCGCAACATCATGAAACGATAAAGAAACATTCGGCCGATGTACTGAATGAAGGGCGTGATGAGGCGTTTAAGAAATTCTGCGCTCTGGGATTTCCTGATTCCCGTCTCGAAAACTACAAATACACCGACCTTAGCGAATCGCTCACCGTGGATTACGGACTGAATATCAATCGTGTCAGGTTTGCCGTCAATCCATACGATGTGTTCAAATGTGATGTGCCGGGTATTTCGTCGTATTTGTATTTCGTGGTCAACGAAGGGTTTTATCCGGTCAGTACACCCCGCAATGAAACCTTGCCCGAAGGCGTCATCATCGGAAGTCTGAAAACGGCAGCCGAAGAACATTCAGAACTCGTTAAGAAGTATTTCGGTAAACTGTCCGTTAAGCAAAATGACGGGTTGGTTGCTTTCAATGGAACGTTTGCTCAGGATGGTTTCTTTATGTATGTTCCCGAAAATGTTACGATCGACAAACCGGTACAGTTAGTCAATATCCTGCGTTCCAATGCTGATTTTATGGCCAACAGCCACAACCTCGTCATTCTTGAAAAAGGAGCAAAGGCAAAACTTCTGGTTTGTGATCACACCGTAGATGATGTGCGCTTTTTTTCGAACAGGGTTACGGAGGTTTTTGTTGGCGAGAATGCAAGTTATGAGCATTATAAGCTGGAGAATGTACATAACAAAACAACCAATCTGTGTACCCTGCTTGTTGATCAGGACACTTGTTCAAGTTTTCTGGGAAATGTAATTACGCTTCATAACGGTTTAACCCGCAATACGGTGGAAATTGATCTGGATGGAGAGCATTGCGAAACACTAATGTGTGGAATGGCGCTGTCAGACAAAAATCAGCAGATAGATAATTTTACCTCGGTCATTCACAACAAGCCCAACAGTCATAGCTCTGAACTCTTTAAATATGTACTGGATGATTCTGCTAAAGGCGGATTTACCGGTAAACTTTATGTGGCAAAAGACGCGCAGAAAACACAGGCATATCAGACAAATAAAAATATCCTGTTGAAAGGTACAGCTAAAATGCGCACCAAACCGCAGCTCGAAATCTATGCCGACGATGTGAAATGTTCGCACGGAGCCACCATCGGGCAGCTCGATGATAAAGCCATGTTTTACATGCGTCAGCGGGGAATTACCGAAAAGGAAGCCCGCTTGTTGCTGATGTATGCCTTCACAGCTGATGTTATTGACAATATCCGGATCGACGCCCTTCAGGACAGAATAAAACTACTGGTGGAAAAACGATTGCGCGGAGAACTTAGCAAATGCGAAGGTTGCGTGATTTGTAAGTAGAAAACATGCCTTTTCCTAAGTCCCTCTCAGGAAAAAGCCCCCTAAATCCACCATGGGGGACTTTAATTGGTCGCTCCTTATTATTTCTTATATATCAGTATATGAACAATATAACCTCTAAAATACTTGCATATATTTGCAGGATTATGTATCTTTACGGTATAAAAC
>JAFNAU010000188.1 GCA_017860335.1 Bacteroidota bacterium | reverse complement strand
CTGTTCAATGTATGACCTTTTCGACTGCAACCGGTGTTACTCCTTTATTTGGTACCGTCATGTCAGTTTCACCAAATCCTGCCCGTAACTACATTCTGATAAATAATCTGACTGCTATGAAAAACCCTGTTCTGATTTATAATGCTGCAGGAACTCTGGTAAAAAGCGTTGATGCAGGTAACGTAACTCAGCATATTGATGTGAGCAATTTCTCAGGAGGAATATATTTTATCAGAATTGCTGGTTGTGTCGGCGCAGAAAGGTATGTTTGTTTACCGGAATAACGCCACGATTAACTCTTTCCAGGTTCAGCAGGTTGATAGCTTGAAATTCAGCAGCGAACAAACAGTAATGGATGTTTACAGGAATGATCTGTCAGTAACAAAAATACCGCTTACCTCTGTTGATAGTATCCGCTTCTCCGACAATAATTTGCCGGAAGCAGAGCTGGTAAAAGCGGTCTATAATTATACCACTTACCGGGCCATGTGTACTGTAAATATTAAAAGTGACGGAAATTGTCCCCTGCTGGAACGGGGTGTATGCTGGTCAACCCAAAAAAATCCGACCATTCACGATCGAAAATCATTTGCCGGTACCTCTACCGGACAGTTTATTATACAAACCGGTGTGCTTTCGGTTGATTCGACTTATTATATCAGAGCTTACGCCCGTAACTGTATCGGCAGTGCCTATGGTAACGAAATAGTTATTAAACCTACAACAGGTAATGTTACATTCACTCTTGATATTGATAAAGTTAAATATCCGAATGAATATAAGCTTATTAAGGAAGCCATGGATAGTGCTTGCTACTATTACAACCGCTACACCACATTCAAAGGCAATATTTATGTGTATTACAATGCCGGAATACCTACGGCACAAGCTTCATATCATGGATCAATAGGATTTGGCTCCAGTACAAGCTACATGTGGGTAGGAACTGCCATGCACGAAGTAGCTCACTTCGTAGGGTCAGGAACAACCACATCGTGGAGAGCAAATCTTGTTAGCGGTACCTGGGTTGGTGCTAAAGGTAAGGAAGTTATTGCATCATTTGGCACCGGTGAAGTGTTGAAGGGTGATAGTAATTCGAATCCGATACATTTCTGGCCATACGGTATCAATTACAGAAGCGAGGTACGTTCAGCTACCGACCTGATAAGACATGCAAAACTCGTGCAGGCTATGGTTGTGGATGACGCGAAGGTGCCAAATACCTGGTAATTATTTTTATACGAAGAAGAATATAGCTACATGAAGTTCAGAATATCCATACTAATCCTTGCATTACTGATGTTGGTTTCAGCAAATGCTCAGCCTGCTTTCACACTTGATTTGTCAAAAAAGGGTATTGCAATCAGTCCGACACATTACGGCATTTTCTATGAAGATATAAACCATGCCGGTGATGGAGGATTGTATGCCGAACTGATAAGAAACAGGTCGTTCGAAGATGCCGCCACTCCTGAATTCTGGTACACGGTAAATCAGACCGGAACTGTAGTGACCGCCACAATTGATACAACCGGTCTCCTGAATGCCACGCAAAAGAAAGCTATGAAAATGAGTGTTGTGGTAACTCCCAATACTTCCAACAGAGCCGGGGTGTATAATTCCGGATTTTGGGGAATAAATGTTGTGAATAACCGCGAATATACACTTACTTTTTTTGCTAAATGTAACAGTGGGTTTAACGGCGAACTGACGGCATCTCTCGAAAGTGCTCAGTCGGTAAAATATGCGGAAGCTAAAATATCGGGATTATCAACCGAATGGAAAAAATTCACCTGTACACTTACAGCCAGCGGTACTGACCCGAATGCCCGTTTTGCTATCACAACCAACACAACCTGTATAATCTGGCTGGACATGGTTTCATTATTTCCTCCCACATATCAAAACCACCCGAATGGTTTGCGTCCCGAACTGGCACAGTTACTGGAACAAATGAAGCCAAAATTTATGCGTTTTCCGGGCGGATGTTTTGTAGAAGGGGATGTTCTTGCCAACCGTTTTCAATGGAAAAATACAGTCGGAAAAATAGAGGATCGGCCCGGACACTGGAATTTGTGGGGATACCGCGCCACTGACGGGATGGGGTATCACGAGTTTCTGCAATTGTCCGAAGATATTGGTGCCGAACCGTTGTATGTGGTCAATGTCGGGCTGGCTCACAAGGACAATCAACCGGTAACATCCCTCGAGGGTTATATTCAGGATGCTCTGGACGCCATTGAGTATGCTAACGGAGATATTTCTACCACCTATGGTGTCATGAGAGCTGCCAACGGACATCCAAAGCCATTTAATCTGAAATATCTGGAAATTGGCAATGAAAATTATCATGGGAACTATTATGGCAACCGCTACACTCAGTTTTACAATGCGATAAAATCAAAGTATCCGTCTGTCAAACTGATAGGAAACGTAGCCGCTTGGGGTACCGACAACCCGGTTTGGGATGTGCAGACTCCGGCAGATATGGTGGATGAGCATTATTATCGCGATCCGCAATGGTTTATTAATCAGTATAATAAGTATGATACTTACAGTCGTACCGGACCGAAAGTGTATGTGGGTGAATATGCCGTTACATCTGGATGTGGAAAAGGAAATCTTATTTCGGCCATTGGAGAAGCTGTGTACATGGCCGGAATGGAAAAAAACTCCGATCATGTGGTGATGAATTCCTATGCTCCGATATTTGTAAATGACAATAACCGAGCCTGGAATCCGGATATGATTGTATATAATGCGTCGGAGGTGTATTGTACTCCCTCATACTACGTTCAGAAAATGTTTGCAAATAATATAGGTACTGTAGATATTCCTGTAAAAGATTCCTTAAATACCAAGAAAGAACCTGTAACAGGTAACATCGGATTGGGTACATGGGCAACGACGACAGAATATTCTCAGGTAAACGTAACGGGTGCATCCGGAACGATATTCAGCGATGATTTTTCCACCACAGGCAACTGGAATCCGGTAAGCGGAATCTGGACTGCTTCAAACGGTGTATATCAGCAAACTTCGACCAGCACTGATTGCAGGTCAGTAGGACCGATCATAACCGATACCACGTACACCTATTCGCTGAAAGCTAAGAAAACGGGAGGAAATGAGGGGTTCTTAATTATTTTCGGATTTAAGGATAAGGACAATTTTTACTGGTGGAACATTGGTGGCTGGAATAATACTCAGCATGCTATTGAAAAATGCTCCGGTGGCACAAAATCAACCGTTGCAACCGCTGCGGGTAAAATTACTACCAACAAATTGTATGATGTGCGGATTGAAGTTTCGGCTACCAGGGTATTGTGTTATCTGGATAACGTGCTCATTCATACACTGAATTTACCTGAAAAAAGAACGTTGTTTACCGCTTCATCACTCGACGAAAATACCGGTGATCTGTTCGTAAAGGTAATTAATCCCACATCGAACGTTGTAAGTTCGCCAATAACCATAAATGGAATTGCTGAAAATATTTTTCCTTTGAATGGAAAAGTTACTGAATTATCTTCGCCTGATAACCAGATTGAAAACTCATTTTCAAATCCGGCTAATATCGTTCCGCTTGAATCGGGTATCAGTATTCCTTCAAAATCCTTTAACTACACTTTCAAAGCCAATTCAGTAACAGTTTTTGCAATTCATACAGGTTTGTCAAGTGCATTGCCTGCTGTCGTTTCTCCGGATACTAAGTTCAGAATTTACCCCAATCCGGCCGGTGATAATCTCTATTTTAAGGGAATAAATCAGGCATCGGTAGTAAATATTCATAATCTGGATGGCAAATTAGTTCTTAAAAAAAAGATAACGAATGATACCTGTATGGATATCAGCTCGCTGGCTGCCGGTGTTTACGTCGTCAAACTGAAAAATAAAGAAGGAATTTTTTCCTGTAAATTAATAAAAGAAGTCTAATAGCATTATTCTAAAAAATCGAAAAATGATGAAATGTATCCGATGTAAATTTGTTGCGTTGAGCATGTTGATATTCCTGAGCGCATTTTCTACTATCATGTATGCACAAGATAGTTCGCTGAAACTACTGTATTCGTTCAAAACCACGGGAACCGATGTGGTGGATGAATCGGGCAATGCTTTCCACGGAACATTGAAAAACGGAGCAAGCATACAGCAACTGGGAAGATTTAACGTGCTAAGTTTAGGTGAACAAAACGGTTACGTGGACATGACTGCCAACACCGGAAAATTAATTAATTCACTTTCAGATTTTACCGTTTCGCTGTATATATATGTCGATCCTGAAACAGATTTAAATTCCAATGGAAATTTTATCTGGACTTTTGCCAATTCGGCCGATATGGCTCGAACAGCCAACGGCAATATGTTTCTTACGGCACGAAATACCCGATACGCTATATCAAAAACTCACTGGCAAAACGAAACATCGGTATCAGTAAATAGAGCATTGGACAAAGGGAGCTGGAAGCACCTGACTTACACACAGGAAAATACTACCGGAAAATTATACCTGAACGGCGAACTTGTAAAAACCGGCACTGTGATGGTTAAGCCAGCAGACCTGGGCCTGACGGGCTTTAACTTCATTGGTCGCTCTTGCTATTCGACCGATGTTTATCTCAAATCATCTTATTTGTCCGATTTTAGGATTTATAACCGTGCATTGGGATTATCCGAAATTAATTTGCTGGCTTCTAACCGCTTGTCGCTGGATAG
>JAFNAU010000187.1 GCA_017860335.1 Bacteroidota bacterium | reverse complement strand
GATTTAAAGATTATATATTTGTGTGTTTTTTTGAAATGCCTGCTTAACTAATACTTCTCTGAATACTGCTTATCGCAGCTATCTGCCAAAATAAATCACAGAACAAAGACGACTTCCCGCCTTATTCCAACACGATAAAATTCTTTCAATAAATAGTGATCTGATAAATAAGCGTATCAGAAACAGTAACAAACTGATAATCACTGAACAGACGCCAGACAATGACGGATAAACAGATATTTCATCATAGTATTTAACAGGAATTTACTAAATCACGGGATCAATGAAAAAAAATTACTTGAAAAAATCAACATTAGTAGTTGCTATTATTAGTCAGCTGTTTTTATGCTCCTCGGTGAGAGTTTTTGCAACTTCCTTCGGAACAAACCTTGTATTTAACGGGGACGCGGAACTGGGAACTACTGCCGGATGGACAGCTACCGGTAATGTGAACGCATTTGTGGTTGCAGATGCTTATTTTGGAGAAGATGCTCAAACTGTCCATGGCAAAGTTCTGGAACTCTATGATGGTTCGCCAAATGTGGAAGCCACATTTTCGCAAATAATAGATATTTCAGATATTCATAGCATGTTTAGCGCAAGGGCTGTTGCGTTAAATTTTTCCGCGCAGGCTTATAGCTGGTATGGCGCCACTGCTTCATACAAGATAGAAGAACTGGATGCGGCAAATAATATAGTGAATCAGCAGAACACCGGTAATATCAACCTTTTTGGTCAGTCGGTAAATTATCACGTCAATGATGAGTCTGCCTGTACGTGGACTACAACTACTCTAAGAATTGCCCGCCTTGATACCCGCACATCAAAACTCAGAATATCTGTTTATGGTAAAACTTCGAATTTACCTGAAGATTTCGTCGATTTCGACAATATTCAGGTCGTACTTTCTGTTACGCCTACGGTTGGAACTGAACAGGTAACCAGCTTTACCACAAATTCCGCAACCTTCGGAGGAACTGTGACTGCCGAAAACGGGTCTGCTGTTATAGAGCGCGGGTTTGCATATTCAACAACCAATGCTACACCAACTATAGGCGGGGCTGGCGTAACAAGCATTCACCAGTCCACCGGTGGTTCGGGAGCCGGTCCTTTCAGTATGCCGGCAACCGGTTTAAGCAGTAGCACTGTCTATTACGTGTGTGCTTTCGCTATCAACTCAGCAGGTACGGGCTATGGTGCTGTGGTAAGCTTTATGACTCAGACAGTAGCTCCAACCGTTGCTACTACTACAGTTACTAATATAACAGCAACAACTGCTACTCTTACCGGTACCTGTAATCCAAATAATGCACCAGCCACCGGTTGGTTTCGTTACTCATCAACTTCTCCGGGTGCTATCAACGATAGCTTTGGTGCCCGCGTTCCTTCAAGCGGTGGAGTCTCCATTGGTAACGGTACTTCACCGGTAACTTACACAAAGGAATTAACAGGCCTTATACCGGGTGTTACTTACTATTATGGTGCGATTGCCTCTAATGCAGGTGGTACGGGTTTTGGAACGATTATGACTTTTACTACACAAGCCATACCTGCCATTACCTGGAGTAATCCTGCCGATATAACCTATGGAACGCTGTTGAGTGCAACCCAGCTGAATGCCACAGCCAATGTTCCCGGCACGTTTACCTATACTCCTGCTTTGGGAACAAAACTGGATGCCGGTACTGTGCAAAACCTGAAAGTCGATTTTACGCCGGATGATGCCGTAAAATATAGCGCCGCTTCAAAAACAGTAACAATAAATGTAGCCAAAGCCACTCCGGTAATTGCCTGGGAAAATCCGGCTAATATCACCTACGGCACCGAGTTAAGTGCAACCCAGCTGAATGCAACTGCCGATGTTCCGGGCACGTTTACCTATACTCCCGCTATTGGTGTTAAACTGGATGCGGGAAATTCACAGGTATTGAAATCTGATTTTGTACCCATCGATCAGAATAATTATGAGGCTGCCACAAAAACAGTTCTGATTAATGTTCTTCTTTCCACCGGAAAAACTGATTTCGGGCACAATGAATTCATTGTAGTATATCCAAATCCGGTGATTGATGCTTTTGATATTACTGGAATTGATGGCAAGGCAACGATTTCGCTGACAGACCTGAACGGAAGAACAATTCTAACCAAAGAAATTTCTGCTGACGAAAAGGTGACTGTATCCAACCTGACAAGCGGATTGTATCTTATCAGAATAACAACCGGTAAGGGTGCCGTTCTGAAGAAGATGGTGAAAAAATAATTCGGCATATAACCACAATCCATACCGCAAAGGTGTGGATTATGGTTTTTTTACCATTATTGTCCGATAAAATTTAATTTCTTGCCACACTGTGGCAGGAAATCTTATTTTTCATATTTTACTACAAAGATTTAGACACACTTAGGCTTTTTTTTACAACAGCGTTGCAAAATATTTGCAGCGATTTGGTAGCGCATTTATAATTTCGCACCTACGGAGCTTTTGAGTGGTATCTATTCCTGATTTCTACCATAATTTCGCGCCGCCGGTGCTTCGAGGGACTTGCATGGTAAAACGATTGAGCGTGTTTACGTTTATTTATTCGTGTTATTCGTGAAATTCGTAGTTAGAGAAGAAAACATTTCAAGCCTCGTAGATGCGACATTCTGATAGAATACTATAATTCTAGAAATTCAAATTAAACTACTAATGACACAAATGACAAGAATATAGTTCTTACCTCCAGCGGCGGGTAAACATTCATCATTCATAACTCATCATTCAACATTCCTTCCGTCGTTTTCGAAAACTAAATATTCTTTAACCTGATTAAAGATTATTGCGCTGAACAATCGCAGCATCGGTCTTGTTCTGTTAAAGTATCATTTTTCGTTCATGGCACAAAAAATTAATTAAAGAAAAATTTCTTTAATTGCTTTTTTTGTTTCGGAAATTGTAGTACTTTTGCACCATCAAAAATAGAAGATAGATAAAACAAGATAAATCAATTAAATTTTTTAACAATGTCAAATTTAGATTTAAGCAAGTATGGTATTTCGGGTGATTTCGAAGTATTGCACAACCCGACTTACGAAGAATTATTCCAGGCAGAAATTGATCCTGCTAACGAAGGTTTCGAAAAAGGTGTGTTAACAACAACAGGCGCTGTATCGGTTGATACCGGTAAATTTACAGGCCGTTCTCCTAAAGACAAATTTTTTGTAAAAGATGCAATTACCGATGAGCACCTGTGGTGGGATGGTAATATCAACCGTCCGACTACTCCGGAAGTATTCGCTCATTGTAAAAATCTTGTTACCAAACAACTTTCTACCGCTAAAAAATTATACGTCGTGGATACATTCTGCGGTACCAACGAAGATACCCGCATGAAAGTACGTTTCGTGATGGAAGTAGCATGGCAGGCTCACTTTGTAACCAACATGTTCATCCGTCCTTCACACTACGAACTGGCCAACTACGGCGAACCTGATTTCGTATGTCTGAACGGTTCAAAAACTACCAATCCGAACTGGAAAGAACAGGGTCTGAACTCAGAAGTATTCACTCTCTTCAATCTGACCGACAGAATGCAGGTGATCGGTGGTACCTGGTACGGTGGTGAAATGAAAAAAGGTATTTTCGCCCTGATGAACTATTACCTGCCATTGAAAGGCATTGCTTCTATGCACTGCTCGGCTAACGTAGGTAAAGAAGGTGATGTAGCTATCTTCTTCGGTCTTTCCGGAACAGGTAAAACTACCCTTTCTGCTGACCCGAAACGTTACCTGATTGGTGATGACGAACACGGATGGGATGATCACGGAGTATTCAACTACGAAGGTGGTTGCTATGCAAAAGTTATTGACCTCGAAAAAGATAAAGAACCGGACATCTGGAGAGCTATCCGTCGCGATGCTCTGCTCGAAAACGTAACTGTATTGGAAGATGGAACTCCTGACTATTCAGCAGCTGCTTCGAAAACAGAAAACACCCGCGTTTCTTATCCAATCTATCATATCAACAAAATCGTTTCTCCTTCACGTGCAGGTCACGCTAAGAAAATTATTTACCTGTCGGCTGACGCGTTTGGTGTATTGCCTCCGGTATCTATTCTTGACGAACAATCAGCACAATATCACTTCCTGTCAGGCTTTACTTCAAAATTAGCCGGAACAGAACGTGGTATTACTGAACCGGTTCCTTCTTTCTCACCTGCTTTTGGTGAAGCATTCTTAACTTTACACCCAACCATGTATGCAAAAACATTGATTGGTAAAGCTCACGAACACGGTGCAAAAGTTTATCTGGTTAACACCGGATGGAACGGAACAGGAAAACGTATTTCGTTGAAAAATACACGTGCTATCATCGACGCTATCATCGACGGTTCAATTGAAAATGCTGAAACAGTAAAAATTCCAATTCTGAACCTGGTTGCACCTACAGCATTGAACAATGTTGATACTGAAATTCTTGACCCACGTAACACGTATGCTGATGTTGCTGAATGGGAAACCAAAGCAAAATC
>JAFNAU010000186.1 GCA_017860335.1 Bacteroidota bacterium | reverse complement strand
CACTGCACCAACCGTTGATAGTTTCGAGAGCAGCCGGCTTCGAAAAATCAAGTCCCTGCGAGGTGGCGTTGAAGTAATCGGAGTTAATTTTCAGGAATGAAGATTTTATATTAAATCCACTCCTGTACCAGATGGAGTTGGCAATACTCAGTTTGGTTACAGGATCCATCTGAGGCAGTGTTTGTTGCATAAGGCGGTAATATTCATTGATTTCATCGGCAGTCATACCTTTGAAGTTAAGTACCTGTTCAATTTCACTACGTGTCTGTCCGTTGGCACCATTCATCACCATACCCAGCGCCAAGCTTACGCTCAGCGGAGACATAAAAACATTTTTCTCCTCCGTGTTTGCTATCGTTTTACGGATTAATTCGAATGCAAAATCATTGTCCTGAACAACACGCTGCTCCTGTACAGCCGAAAGTTCAATCTGTTTGGCTTCTAAATTCTCCACAGGATTACTGACTGTACATCCTGTAAATGCTATCAGCACCAGCATTGTAAAAAGAAAAGTCTTCATAATCTGTTAATTAATTATTTATTACTCACAAAACCATAGTTATTCAGAATCAGAATTTATCAACAGTTCCCATTTTGCTGATAAAGAGGATTACACCGGTACTTTTCTCACGTATGGCAAAAAGAAATGGACGTTCTGCAATAAAATATGTTTCGGGAGAACCCACTTCTTCGGTTACTTCCACATAGGTATCATGTTTCACAAAACTGACAAACAGGAGCTTTAAAGCGGCGATACCATCCAGCTCGGCGTTTTCCTGAAAAGCTTTTTTCATCCCCAGTTCCTGCAGCATCTTATTGAGTTCTAATGTTTGTTTAACCTTAAAACGCGGAAACACCACATGCACTTTTTGATTTAAACCAGTTGTAAGTTGGATGTTTTGCAATGGACAACTACTTAATTCTACTTTCAACGTGTCTTGTTGTTTATAAACCATAATCACAGTTTTTGCTGTTATCGTTTTTTGGGATAATGGTCCAGCAGTAAAAAAGACTCCTACATCTTGTTTGAATTTTTTCTCAGCGTTCAAATTAATTTTCCAATCAGCTATTAACCCATCTCCATAAGTCCGGATTGTTGCACTATCTCCCTGTATAGAGCCGGAAATAATTACCCCGACGTCCACACCGCCAATTGTGTTTTGTTTTAAATGCCACTCTTGGCTACTCAAATTTAAAGCTATTCCTTTTTGGTTACTATAGCTTTCTTCGTTTTTTGTACAAGAGATGACTGGTTTAGTTTCATTTTTGTCTTCACAGGCTGATAAAGCCAAAATAAAAAAAAATAAAAGTGAGATTTGTTTTAGTTTCATAGTGTCTATATGTTTTGTATTGTGTTATTTTATGAATTTTTAGTCGGAATGCAAATAAAATTGAAGCTTCCGGCAAACAAATATATCGTAACCGATTTCTGTTATTATTGATGTTTTTTTCGGACTAATCGCTACAAATATTTATATCTCTACCGTTTCGGTCGTAATGTATATATTGTCGAGTAACAAGTCGGTTCTCTTCCATTTTTTATGAAAATCTGCGAAAATTGTTTTCTGAGCAGCCCGAATGCAAAATCATTGTCCTGAACCACACGTTACCGTTGTTCAGCGGAAAGTTTAATTTTACGGGCATCTTTCTGGTCAAGCGGATTGACGGCCACATATCCTGTCAGAGCAATCAGTCCGAGCTATGAAATCAGATATGTCTTCATGCGCTTAAATTTTATATTATTCTCAAAAAAAGAATCTCCTTTATCAAAATTTCTCCACACTTCCCATCTTGCCAATGAAAATGATTATACCCGTGCTTTTTTCGCGGATGACAAAAAGGAAAGGTCTGTCGGCAATAAAATAGCGTTCGAGAGGATCTACAGTCCACGTAAGTATCGTGCTTCACAAAGCTCACAAACAGGGGCTTTAACGCGGCGATTCCATCCAGTTCGGCGTTTTCCTGAAACGCTTTCTTCATTCCCATATCCTGTAGCATCTTATTGAGTTGAAAGGTTTGTTTTACCTTAAACCGAGGAAAGACCACATGCACCTTTTGATTTTCCATCTTACCGGTGATATCAGCAAATGACGCTGCTGTCAGTTTGCCGAGAATATCGGTAATTGTTTTCCCCTGATCCGGTAAAACGACTGTCATGCTGAAAGCTTTGTTTCCGTAGGGCATTTCGAGGTATTGAGCCTGGTCATCATCGGCATACGCGAAGGTATCGGTCACATGCATCATGTTTACTTTCACGGCGTGACCGGCTTCATTGGTGAAATCACTTTCCATGGTAGCTTTTTTATCGAACTGCGTTACCCACGTACCCTTGAAGTAGATAGCGTTCATCAGCAACATCATGGTATATGGATCAATACTTTTAATCACTTCGGGGATCAAACCGTTTGTGTTCCGTTTTGCCCAGCCGTTGATGGTATCCACTGCCCATTGCTGATTGAAATCCATCATTTTTACATAACTGTTGAAATAATCGGTATTCGTCTTCAGAAATGCCGGTTTAACGGTAAAATCATTACTCTGGCGAATCCAGATTGAATTGGCAATACTGAGTTTTGTTTTCGGATCGAGACCAGGCAGCGTTGTCTGCATCAGCCTGTAATATTCGTTTATTTCAGCATCGGTCAGACCACTCAGCTTCAGAGCTGTGTTCATCTCGGTTTTGGTAGTTCCTTCCGCACCGTTGCGCACCATACCCAGCGCCATACTTACACTCAGTGGCGAAATAAATACGTTGGCTTCGCCGGTATTTGCTATGGTTTTTTTCAGCAGGTCGAACGAGAAATCGTTGTCCTGCCCTACTCGTTGTTGCATAACAGAGGTCAGTTGAATTGGATCGGCAGTTTTTCCCGGATCAGGTTCGTTAGTAGTACAGGCTCCGAGTAGCAGTATGGCCATCAGCAGCGAATAATAAATTGTTTTCATAATTTTACAGTAAAAAGGATAATTAAAAATGGTCTGTAATTATTTTTCTTCTTTTACCTCAATTTTTGCAATTTGCCTGATATCATTCAGGTTATTGTAATCATAGAGATAAAATCCGCCATCACCAACCATAAACAGGTATTTCGACGTATTCACAGGAATAACATCATAGGTCTGAATGGATGGAAAGGTCTTGATTAAATGCTGATTGATGGTTGTTTTATCGGTACAATCGTACACTTTCAAACCGTCGGAACCATCGCAGACAAACAGTGTATTTCCGTCAATTCCCAGTCCGTGAGGATTGGTCAGATTATAAAAAGCCACCGGAGTAATAGTCTTATAATCTGTGGAAAGTTTAAGCACATCCAGTTGGTTGACGGTTGTATTCCGGCAGGTTTGACCACCCCTCAGTGTAACATAAGCATATCCGTCGTCCACGATTACCGGATCGCAACTGGTAATGTGCGAGTAGGTTGAAATTTGTGCGGGTACCAGCGGATTCTGTAGTGACGCGATAATCATTCCGTTGCTGGTTCCCAGGAACATGTGATCATCATACATAAACATGGTTTCGATATTCCAGCCCAGATATTGCTTATTGATAAGTTCCGGAACTGTCTGATTTTGAATATTGAATACATAAACCGCATTGTTATCGACCGAATACAGGTATTTATCATACAATCCAAATCTGGCCATCGAACCGCTTTTCCCATAGCCCGATGACGTTCCCGAAGAACTTGTTTCTGCTCCGCCTTTAAAACCTCCGGTTGCATCGCTCATAGCATAATTACTGCTGTAATACCACCATACGGGATAGACCGGGACATTCTGATAGTTTAATTCCTTCTTCTCCCGGGTTATTTCCCAGCCGGTTACGATTCCTTTGGTTTGGTCAATTTCCTCAACTCTCAGTTCATTGTTGGTAGGAGGCACTGAATAGGGAAACACATTCTTCGCGCGTCCGACTTCTTTCACTGCATTTATCGCGGCAATATCTACAGCTACCAAATCGACATAACTATCGGCATAAAGTATGTTATTTCTGATGGCGATATCGATACAACCGGGCAGGGTAATAAAACTCAGATTCTTAGGACTGGAAGGTACCGACATGTCAAACACATGTATTCCCTTCAGTTTTTCCACTACGAACAGGATATTATCCTTGAAGTAAATTTTACCGGGATTGTGCAGGTCGGATGGTTCGGACGTTTTTACGGCACTGCGCAGATCGTCAAAACTGAGGTAAACCGGTGAATTAGCGGTATAGAATTCAGTATATTTATCCATGCAGGATGAAAATGCAAGTACTGTAACCAGCAGAAGGATATAATTTAGTTTTTTCATATTATCTGATTAATTAAAAATAAAACCAAGTTTTACTGACAATCGGTTATAATTTACTTCCAGGCGGTAATCGTTATCGCCGGTATAATTCAATATCTGAAAACGATATCCTACCGACACTCCCATTCCCAATCCCCGGCTAAGCTGATGGAAAAATCCCATGGAAGGATTTAGTAGAAATCCGCCCCTGGCATTAAGAGCCGAATTCTGATAATAAGGATACGGATAGTAATAATCCAGGTAACCTGGATTTACCGATACAGGCATCACTTCGTAATAGGTCATGCGTGTACCTTCAACGGGTATCTGATATCCTGCCTGTAGTGATACATAGGGCGATGTGCGATGATTATTCAACTTATACATCACATTCCCGGTAACCGGCAGATAGGCTTCGCGGTACATTTCCACACCGGTTCCCAGTCCGGCTGACAGCAACGGTGTAAAAGAGTAATTGGCAGAGGTATGAAAGATAATTGGAGATTTTACTGTATTATCCTGATTGCCAATAAGCAAGCCGAATTCGGTAATATTGAATATTCTTGAAGGTTTAAAATCAGCCTGATTGAATATACGGACAGTATCAGCCATTTCCAGGGGGCTTTTTTTAGTTATGCGTTCAACATCCTCCGACGCATAGATTCGCACCTGGTTTCCGGAAATCACTTCCAGTTTTTTCATATCCGAAGAATAGATATATTTTCCTTTCAGAATATCGCCGTTTTTCAGAAAAACATACCCTCTCCTGTAACCGGAATAATTGTTCGGATAAGAAGTCTGCGCACTGATCGCAATTACCGACAGCAACAGTAATGAGGCAATAATGATTAGTTTTTTATTCATAATTTTTTATATGTATAGTGTATTGTGCATTTATTTCTTTTCCGTCTTCGAAACAATATTAAGCAAAACATATCTAACTGAGTAAGGATCTGACTGAGTTATTTTTTTTACGTTTATTACATACTCGTAGCCTTTTTCATAATCAAAGCCCTCTATCTTAGTCAGTGCCATCCAATTGTCAGTACCTTTTTCCTGTACATGTATAGCATTATAAATTTTCAACGTTTCTATTCCTCCCACGTTTTCATATTCATTCGGATACTTTGGAGTAAACTTTACTGTTTGAGATGAGACAAAAAGTTCAATGCTTTTTTCGCTATCTTTAGTGATTACTTTCTTCTTGCCGAGAAGCTCAATAAATACATATTTGACTGAAGAAACATCTTGAGGAGGGTTTTGCATCCATACCTTTTTCACTTTTAAAGTGTATTCATAACCTCTTTCATAATTAAAATCAAAACCTTCTGTAATAATATCTGTCAACAGCTGTTTTCGATTTTCATCGTTGTCCGAAAATTGAATTGGCTCTGTCACCACATCACTCAGTACACCTGCTCCATATCCTGTCTCCGGATATATTGTCATTTCAACTATTTTCTCACGGTCTGCTTCTTCATGGGTACAACTGCCAATAAACGCACTTAAGATAATAATTCCTGCGAACAAATTCAACTTTCTCATTTCTGTATTTTTTATTTCGTTTTATTCTAAAAGTCAAAACGACTTTTTTTAATTAATTGATGATAAATTCATTGTAAGCGTTGCTTATTTTTATATAATCCTGACTAACGGACGGAACTTTATGCAGTTGCCGACAGCGGGTTGCTTTCCTGTCGAGCCACGTCGCAGTTGTTGCAGGCTACACAGCTTGTTGTCAGCACGGAAACGGCAATTGACATATAGTTTTTGTTATAGCCAGGCATTCATCATTTGTATCTTGCATAAACTATTGCTTTCCTGTCAAATCCGTAACAGTCTCGATTACTAAAATCAATTGTCAAGTTGTCACCGCTAAAAGAATATTTATGCTTAGTTGGAAGAACTAAAACATACAATATTCCGTCATAACCTATCTCAATCGAATCATTATAAACAGTATAATCAAAATGGTCATGTCAGAATCTTTATCTGGCTCTCTATTTCATTTTCCTTATCACAACTAATTAGTGTCAGGAAAATAATTAGTGTCAGAACGAGTCGAGAAATATTATTTGCAATCATGTCGAATATGTTTTAAATATTTGTCAAGGTCAATTGTGTAACCAGATTCAATGGTACAGAATCCTTGTAAAAATCTAATTTATATATGAATTCAGTCACCCAATTGTTGCGCAAATATGCTTGGCTATAACGACCAGGTATGTCTTTGACTTTCAATAATCTTTTTAAATCGTTAGCTTCGTAACTCAAAGAGTTTTTATTTCCCGATCGCTCATAACGGATAAGAATATATGAAGTTGCACAACAAAGGAAATCGCACTGGAAACCAACCTGAGCAAACCACCGAATCCGCCATAAAAGATAGTCTGTGTTGAATTAAAACAAATCATCGCTTTTTCAAATCTTCAAATTGACACATCTTCAAATTCTCAAATCAACATCACAATTCGATACGTAAACCTCCGTTCAGCCCTATCACGAGCGGATTTTCCGTTCGGGCGCTCATGGGCTGATTGTTATCCAGGTAAAAGGTCATTTTCGGTTCGAAAAATAGACTGAGGTCTTTCTGTATCTTATAATTCACCCCCAATCCGGTATTCAGTGACCATTGCAACCCCTCAATACGCGAATATACCTTGGTTTGAGTCGCTGACCAGGTATAATCTATATCCTGCTTATAT
>JAFNAU010000030.1 GCA_017860335.1 Bacteroidota bacterium | reverse complement strand
TTTTATTTTATAACTAAAAAATTATGCGTCACACAGTTTGTTGTTTTTCTAAATCTCCTGAAATCAGGCGTTTGTGACTGTTGGTTGTGTGACGAAAAGAATTTATACCGGACATAAGTTTTGCCCCTGAAAAATTGCACTAAATTACTACTTTTTTGTTAAATACACAAATGGTTTTTCAACAAAAAAAGAATACAATATACACTGTATTCTTTTCATGGAGTTTCAGTTTTTTGCTCTGAATCAGGCTTCTTTTCCCTTTTTGCTATGAGGACAAAATCTGTTGTAAATCAGTGTGTCCAAAGCAATTTTACCGGGTCCGGTAAGCAGCAGTACCACATACATGGCAAGGTATAACAGAGGAAGTTCCCGCCCGTTGAACGGAGCTCCGGCGTGAGCTACAAATGCAGCTACCGACATGCCGATAATGAGCGGAATTACAGCCAGCCGGGTCAGAAATCCGAATATAAGTGCAATGGAGCAAAAGAATTCGGCAAAAATAATCAGGGACAATCCCAGTGTCGGGCTCATACCGAGCATTGCAGGAAATCCCTGACTCATTTCGCTGAAATTTGACAGCTTTGCCCAGCCGTGTGTAAGCATAAATATACCCAGTATTCAATACCAGTAATCCGTAATCTTTCAGATCAAAACAGCAATTTTTATAGCTGCAACATTCAGTTTTCTTGTTAATCATAATTTTTTGTTGTTTGTTTGCTCATTTAACATTCACAACAGAAAAAAGTTTACGTGATACCTTGCGAATTTGGGTAATTGTATGTACAACAGATGTTGAAAAGGAGGTGAAAAGATGGTTTTAAAGATTGTTTGAACCTTTAATTTTTCCGAATACTATTGCATTTCGGTAAGATATTTCCAGTAACGTACCGGCATATGCTGGCGTTGCAGCCTGATATTTATCCGCTCCTTAATTGCAATGGTTTTGAAGTAGTGTTTCCACATTTTCTGGAAAAGCACTTCCTGGTCGTCATATTTTTCAGTGTCGGGTTTGCCGTCTTCATTCACAGGGGAAATGTCATCGGTAAATGTGATTTCTGTTACGGTGTGCTGATCATAATATAACCCGAATTTGCGTTTTGTGTCGTAAATAATCCATCGCTGGTCGGCATACCGGTTGCGAAAATGTTCGGCAGCCATTGCTATAGTGTTGTACTCAGGTGCAATGGGTGCGAAATAAATTCCGTCTTTCGTTTTTTGGAAACGAACAAACTGGATTACCCGTTGAACCGAATTGTTCACTTTTTTGTAAATTTCTGTACATTTTAAAACGTCTTCGTCGCCAAAATTGACTTCGATGGACACGGAAGTGTTAAAAGCTTTTGTCATGTAACGGAACAACAAAAGATCTGTTTCGGGAAGTTCCGACATCCACACAGTAAGTATCATCCGTTGGGCAGAGGCGGATATTTTCTTTTCAAGCCCTTTCCATACGCGGGCTGATTTGTCTGTTTCTGTGATGATATGAAATGATTTGTCCAGAAAAAGAGGTTTCACTTCATGGTTTCCAAGCAGAATATCCGGCGTTTCTTTCGCTTCGAAAGCAAAAAAAATACAGCAAAGTAATCCCTCGAACGTTTTGTCGTAAGTGAAACTGGTCATTTTTAATTTGTATATTTTAGACTTCTGCAGGGGATTGTTATTTGTGTTTTTATTATCAGTAAATAATTTGCGTAGATATCCGGGTTGTAATTCCTGTACCGTTGAAACCGGCAGCTCGCGCGAAACGATGAAGTATCTGGCGCGTTTCATCACAACTCCAATCTTTCGGAGTTGCTCGTTACCCAGTCGGGAAAATCTCCGGGCGGCAATAATTTTTTTTGCCGATAGTACACCAACTCCGGGTATCCGCAGAATAGCCTCGTAGGGAGCTGTATTAACATCGATCGGGAAAAACTGGGGATTTCGGATTGCCCAAGCCAGCTTCGGATCTATTTCCAGATCAAGATTTGGATTTTTGTCATCCAGAATTTCGTCGGAACTGAAGTTGTAAAATCTCATCAGCCAGTCAGCCTGATACAAGCGATTTTCACGAACCAGGGGAGGCTGTTTCAGCATGGGCAGACGGCTGTCGTTGTTGATGGGAATATAACCCGAGTAGTACACACGCTTCATGCTTTCGATGGAGTAGAGTTTCGACGAAAGAGAAAGAATTTGCCGATCCGTTTCGGGCGAAGCCCCGACAATCATTTGTGTACTCTGTCCGGCAGGAACAAACCTGGGCGCTGAACGATATTTTTTACGGTCCTCGAGATTTTCAAGTATCCCGGTTTTGATATATTTCATGGGATCGTACACACTCTTATAGTCTTTATCGGGAGCAATTATTTTCAGGCTTTCTTCCGAAGGAATTTCGATGTTGACACTGAGTCTGTCAACGTACATTCCGGCTTTATTTACCAATGCCTGACTGGCTCCCGGAATGCTTTTCATGTGAATGTAACCGTTGAATTTGTGCACTTCCCGAAGTTCTGTCACTACAGCCAGCATTTGTTCCATGGTGTAGTCGGGTGTACGGATGACACCGGAACTCAAAAATAATCCTTCGATGTAATTTCTCCGGTAAAATTCGATGGTAAGCTCAGCCAGTTCTTTGGGCGTGAAGGTCGTTCGTCTGATGTCGTTTGAGCGGCGGTTGGCACAATAGGCACAGTCGTAAATGCAGTTGTTTGTCAGTAATATCTTGAAAAGTGAGATGCAGCGTCCGTCTGCTGAAAAGCTGTGACAAATACCCCAGCCCGATGTAGTTCCCAGTGATTTTTCTTTGTTATTACGAGTGGTTCCGCTCGACGCGCATGAAACGTCGTACTTGGCGGCGTCGGCAAGTATTTTCAGTTTTTCGAGTGTGGCTTCGCTAATCATAGGGCAAAGAAAGCAATTAAAATCCTATAATTTTATTAGCAGATATTAAATTTTTTCGGATGTTGAAAACTTTTAATCCGGCTGTTTTCTTTTCAGTTTGTTTTAATTATTCCAGTTCGCCGCATGCAACAAAGCAGTTTTCAAAACGATCCCGATATTCGGGTATATCGCCAAAAATACCATATACCGAAGATCCTGAACCAGACATGGAAGCATATATTGCCCCCATTTGATAAAGTTCACCTTTTATTGCAGCGATAGCCGGAAATTTTTCGAATACCGTTTTCTCAAAATCATTTTTAATGTCGTGTTTCCAGTCGGTTATTGGTTTCCGGATTAGTTCGGTAAGGGGTGAAGCCGAGGGTTGCGGAGTGATGCCAGCATAAGCTTCTGCTGTTGATACATGTATGTCGGGCTTGACCAGAAGCAAGATATATCCCTTCAGTGAAACGTCAGCGGGTGCAAAGATGTTGCCTGTATCGGTAGCATAAACCGGTTTATTGCGGATGAAAAACGGACAGTCCGAACCGAGTTTTGAAGCTAACTGTTCCAAATGTTTCGGAGTGATTTTCAACTTGAATTCCTCATTCAGGGCTTTCAGCATAAAGGCGGCATCCGACGAACCTCCACCCAGACCCGCGCCGAATGGAATTTGTTTCAGCAGACTGATATCAACCGGCGGGAACTGATATTTGGAACGCAGTAACCGGTAGGATTTTACAATCAAATTGTCCTCGGCATCGCCACCGATATTTATGCCTGAAACCGAGAAGCTGTAATCATTACACGTGTCCGATGGCTCTACGTTCAGCACATCGTGAAGCCCTATCGGGTAAAAGATGGTTTCGATATTATGATAACCGTCCGGGCGTTTTTCGACTACATTCAGACCCAGATTTATTTTCGCGTTCGGATAAACTAGCATGGCTTATAAGATGATGAATTTAATACTTCAAAGATACGGTTTTTGTGAGGAAAAATAAAAACAAATACCGAATGAAAAAAGAAATTGTAATTATGTAAAAAAGTCAGTTGTTCATTTCTTGTTGAAAGGTTTATTTGGTACGGAGGATAATCTTTTGTACTTTTGAAATCCCAAAATTGAAGACAAATAATGGCAGAAAAAAGAAATTATAATAAGAAACCCGCATCCGCTACACCGGTTCCTGTCAACGAATTCGGAAAACTTCCTCCTCAGGCACCTGAACTTGAAGAGGACATCCTCGGAGCCATCATGCTCGAAAAAGATGCATATGCCTCAATTGCCGATATACTGAAACCGGATTTTTTCTATAAGACAGTTCATCAGAAAATCTATGAAGCCATCGTTGATCTGGCATTGCATCAGAACCCGATTGACATGCATACCGTTACCGAAATGCTCCGTAAGAAGGGAACACTCGATGATATAGGTGGTCCTTATTACATCACCTTGCTGACTTCAAGGGTTTCTTCGGCGGCTCATCTTATCTATCACTCGCAAATTATCGTTCAGAAATACCTGGCACGTGAGCTTATCCGCATGTCCAGCGATATTCAGACAAAAGCATTCGACGAAAAAATGGATGTGGATGACCTGATGCAGGAAACGGAAGCTAAACTTTTTGAGATTACACAACAGAACCTGAAAAAAGATGTCGTTCAGATTAATCCGGTAATCGAGGAAGCCCGCAAACGTATGAAGGAAGCCGCCAACCGCGACGGTGCAAGCGGAATTCCATCCGGTTTCATTGAACTGGATAAAATCACTTCCGGCTGGCAAAAATCGGATCTTATCATTCTTGCCGCGCGACCAGCTATGGGTAAAACAGCTTTTGTGCTTTCGATGGCCAAAAACATGGCTGTTGACTACAATATGCCGGTGGCTTTGTTTTCACTCGAAATGTCAAACGTTCAGCTTGTAAATCGTTTGCTGATGAACGTGTGCAGCCTCGAAGGTGAAAAAATCAAGAACGGGGAACTTTCAAAAGAAGAATGGAAAAAATTTGACAAGGATGTTACTGCGCTTTATGACGCTCCGATTTTTGTGGATGATACGCCAAGTTTGTCCATTTTTGAACTTCGGAGTAAAGCCCGGCGCCTGGTCAAAGAGCATCATATACAGTGTATTATCATTGACTACTTGCAGCTGATGAATGCCAGCGGCATGTCGTTCGGTAGCCGCGAACAGGAGGTAAGTATTATCTCACGTTCGCTCAAAGGTCTTGCGAAGGAACTTGATATGCCGATTATCGCTCTGTCTCAGTTAAATCGAGGTCTGGAAAGCCGTGCCAGCAACAATAACACCGACGGAAAACGTCCGCAATTATCGGACTTGCGTGAATCGGGAGCCATTGAGCAGGACGCGGATATGGTTTGCTTTATTCACAGGCCTGAGTATTATGGCATGAAAGTGGATAAAGATGGAAACTCAACAGAAGGTATTGCGGAACTCATTATCGCTAAACACAGAAACGGAGCAGTGGGTGATGTACGGCTGAAATTTAAGAATGTATTTGCCAAATTCATCAACCTGGGCGACGAAGCAGATCCGTTTGCCGGTCAGGGATATGCTACATTCAAATCGAAACTGAATGGTGATGAAATGACACCCGATTTCTACGCAACCCCCGAAATGAGCGGAAATCCTGATTACCTGCGGTCTGCGCCGATTGGAGTAAGCAAGGATAACAACGATGTTCCGTTCTAAAAATTAATAAGAAACAGCTTTAAATATTCCTGTTAAAATCAGCCAAAAAAAACATTTTTTTTGGCTGATTGCTTTTTGCAGAGTATGAAAGAATTATTCTTTAGGCTTTATAATTATTTTTCCCTTATAGGTACTATTCACTTTTTCAAAAAAAGCCAACAGATCGGGGTATACTGATGCTTTCCAGTACCCTCTGCTGATATTTAAGTTTTGAACTATCAGCAGGTTGTTTTCTTTTGCAACAATTGAAGAACTGAAATCTCCAAAAGGGGATTTGATATTAACCGGAGCCGGCATGGCTTCTACAACAAAATTCTCAGGAATAGTAAGGTGAAGTGAATCAACATCCCTGAAACCATCAAGTATTTCGATATCGAATTTGCGTTCCTTTTTCTTCAGATTATATTCTCCGCTCCGCAACGGATTTGCCGGTAAAAATAATCTGGTTCCGGTTTTAGTTCCGTACATACTAGAATTCCAGCTCATATCAACGGCTAAGCAGGGTAATGAAGACTTGGTTTCTTTCATTGAAATACCGAATACATCGGCGTTCGGAAGTTTAATCATGGACCGCATTTTATCCAGCTGATCGCTGTATTTTTCTTTGGCAATGTAACAGAAGTCGTCGTATACTTTTGCAAAACTGAAATTAGTTGTTTTTCCGGTTGCCTTGCCGTCGGCAGAAACGGAGATATTCGAGACATTCTTGTCGATACTTAATGAATCAGGATAATCCGGCAATGTGCAGATTTTACTTTCCTTTTCGGATAATACAAGCGCATGATGCCCTGCAATTTCATTGTGAACAAAGCCAAAAGGAATTTCAGTATTTGTGCTTTCCAGCCAAAGTGTATCGTCAGGAAGTGGTACCTGAAGAATAACGTGATTGAGCTGGGTAAAATTAGCATAATCGGTAAATATACTTTTCGAACTTTCAGAAGATTTGATAGTTGTGATATTTGACTTAATTCCAATCACTTTGAGCATGGCATGCAAATAATTTGTCAGCCCTTTACAATCTCCAAAACCTATCCTGCAAACTTCAGAAGCAAGCATTGGCTGATATCCTCCGATTCCAAGCGAAATATTTTGATAATGTGTGTTTTCCCCTAAATAATCATAGAGAATTTTGATTTTTTCCCTATCAGAGGTTGTACCAGCCGTCAGGTCTTTGATTTTTTGTTTTGTTGGTTCGTCAAGCAGATCACGGTCTTTCCACAGATTATATTGCCACGAACCTAATGAGTTCCAGTCTGTAATCTGACCGGGAACTTTGTCATAAATAAACTTTACCGGACGTGCCAGTATCAATGGTATGTAGTTACTTTGATCGGGCATCAGTGTTTCTTCCTGAATAGCTGCCCGGTTGTTGATCTCGGCAATATAAAAGTCAATACTTTTTTCATTTTTAGCTTTCTGCAACTTTTCAGCATTGAAAACCTTAATGTCTATTTCTGTATTTTCAGGTACTCTTAATTCATATTTACTTTTTATTACAGCAATATCCGGTGAACTTTGCGGAGCAAAAGCCGGAAACGTCAGAATGCCGTTTTTATATTCAACAGCATATTCGTAAACAACGGTATAAGGATACATTACAGGGTCAATATTCATAAAGTAGTGTACGTCACCGCTCGCCAGATATTGGGACCATTCCGAACTGACTATTTCAGATTTCTTTAATTTACGTATCAAATTACCCTGAGAATCGTAAACAGCACCCGAGAAATCTGATAACGTGCGATATTTATCCCCGGGATAGGAAAAGTTCCCATGTTCCTTTCCTTTCTCATTCAAAATTGTAATTTCCATTTTCTCTGTTAGTATGCCTCTTTCGGGAGAAATATATTCAAAGAAAATCTCGTTGTTTCTGATTATTGCGTTTGCATCCTTGCTTAGTGTCTCGGAAATTACTGAAGTATTCAGATCTGCACGTTCATTTTTTGCACAGATAAATGAAACGAAAGTAAAAAAATAAATAGCAATGATAAAAAACTTTTTCATAATCCGGTCGTATTAATTCTTTCTCAGAACAATCATTTCATTATTTTTTGTGGCTGCCTGACCCCAGAAGCCCTGAATAGCTGTATAATCGGTATGGGGGAAAATGGTTTGTTTCAGATTGAACCGGTAGTTCACCAGGATGCTATTTCCATTCTGCGCGATATTGTAAAGGCAACTTCCCTGTTTATCATTCAGTACGATTCTAACGGCAGAAGGCATTTCGGAAATGGTATAGTTCTCAGGTATCTGGATCGTAGCTGTATAATTATAAACATAAGGATAGGCAAATTCAATTGGAAGTTTCCTTTCCGAGCTGGTGAATGGATTTGATGTTATATCTCTGAATATAAACGGATTGATGTAGATGTAATCACCGGCTAATTCGTAATTTTTTGTAAACTCCATTGTATTCTCAACATCTGCTGATAACATATCCATCCCTTTGAGATTAACATTACTGATTTTAATATCGTGCTTTGTTTCAAAATTTTCAATAAATTCAGCAGAGTCTTTCGATTCCTTAAAATCTTTTTTGAAATAAAATGCATCCTCATTGCTCAGATAATGATTCAGCGTAGCTTTCATCACTCCGTCTTTATCCAGCTTGCCTGTTACTATATAAATTTCCCGGTTATTTGCGAGGTTAGTCAGATCAACCCATTTTTCAGTTTTTGTATCGTCAATGATATATCCTCTTTCCACCAGCAGATCAACAGGCATCATATTCACACCTCCGTAGTCTGACGATCCGTCCAGATAATATGCTTTACCATCAAATCCGTCAACTCCCACAATAAATGTTGATAAACGGTCAATGGAAGGATAAGAATAGGGGAGTTTTCCCGATGAACGCTGACTAATGAGTACAGGATACGCATTATAACCTGCTTTCATGAGAGTGCTGATTAATATTGAATTTATTTGTGCATTGTTACCAGTACCTTTTTTAATAGCCTCCCTGGGTTCATTCTCGAATAAGGAATACTCGTTATTCCATTTTACCTTGCCTTTTATCAGCGAAAAAATCGTTTGGATATTATCTTTATCGTTGCTGCCGGTTTTATTTATTTTTATAGCTTCGTCCAATGAGGTCGATTTCTTTGTATTAGTCAGGAATTCGGAATTTTCTTTCAGCAATTTCTCAATGTCAGCCCATGTGTTAGTGTATGGTTTGTAATCGGAATTGGGGAATTTTGTTCCATTAAGTTCAAATCTGACAGCCGATCTGTAATCGTCAAGATTCCAAACATAAGCTTCATCTTTCAGGGCAGGAACATCAGTCATACTATAGGTGCTTTTATTGCTTGAGCAACTTACCGTATAACCTTTTACATTCGAAATAATTGTAAATGTCTGCCTTTGTATTTCATTTTTTGCTTTAATGTTTTCATAACCCCTGCTTTCGATATTATAAATGAAATATTCCGGTATAAGTATTTCATAAGAAATATATCTTATAGGAATATCTTCCTGCATTATTTTATCCGGGATATCGAAGTATCTGCCGGAAGTGCGCTTGTATTTAAATTCAAGAATTGAGCCTGCTTTAACATTAGGAAATGTAAATTTAATCCGGTGATATGTTTTATTTGATTTTTCGTCGAAAATATAATTCTTTTCTACTTTTGACTTTACAATCTTTCCGTTTTCGAGATTATAGGTGTAAGCTTCGAGTTTGTTTATATATTCACTATTGTTGTCCGAAGCAGAATATATTAATTCAACATCAGCATATTTAGTACCCTCTTGTTTTAGTATTTTTATTTTTCTGGAATTTTCAGTTACTACCTGGAAGTCAGAACTATATATGTAATATGTGTTGCCGATATCGTAGAGAACCACAGCAGCTGCTGACGTGTCTTTTTCATATGCTTTCATATTTAGTTCATCTTCAGTTACACTGCCAAATTTCAAACTGAAATTCTGTGAAAAAATCACTAATGGTAAAAAGAAAAGAAAGAAAAACGGAAAAATAAATCTTTTCATGATCGATGTTTTTTTGGAATTAATAGTTAAGGCAATGAGTGAATATAACTAAACAAAGATAAATTAAATTTACATATATTCAAATTTTTATGCATTTAATTTGCTTTGAAATATATCAGTTTTCATAAATCTGTAATTACAGCTTTTTGTTCCTGATTCAGAACCATCATGTGAAGTGTGATAATCTTTGTTTTTTAATTTGTTTCAAAAAAGATACCCCGAAAGTTTTAATCAACTTTCGGGGTATGGTTCAGCTCTTAATGCTGTTATTTTTTCCTGATAAAATTAATGTTTGAAATTTTCTGTCTCTTTGGGATTGTGTTTGTATTTGAAAAACACGACAAAAAGTACTGCGACAACTAATGCATAAGCAGAAAAAGTTAACCAGATGCCTTGCCAGTCTTTTACCAGTATTTCTTTGCCCTCAATGATTGCCGGGTGTTCAAACCATTTGGCTATCACCAGTCCGGCGACGATATTTCCAATAACAGCCCCAACGCCATTGGTCATCAGCATGAAAACTCCCTGTGCAGAGGATTGTATTTTTGAATCGGTGTTTTTTTCAACAAACAAAGCGCCTGAAATATTGAAAAAATCGAAAGCCATACCATAAATGATGCAGGATGCAATAATCAGTATAAATCCGGGTATTGAATTCTGCGCTATTCCAAACAAACCGAAACGCAGCACCCAGGCGATCATACTGAAAAGCATCACTTTCTTGATCCCGAATTTTTTCATAAAGAAAGGTATGGCAAGAATAAACAGCGTTTCAGAAATCTGTGAAACGGATAGTATGATCGTGGAAAAGTTATTGATAAGTTCACCTTTGGGGAACACGTTTGCATCCTGCAAAAAACTGTCGCCGTAAGCATTGGTCAGCTGAAGGGCAGCGCCAAGCAGCAAACTGAAAATGAAGAAAAGAGCCATTTTCTTCTGTTTGAATAAGATAAATGCTTCCAGTCCAAGTTTTTGAGCCAATGTTTTTTTAGCTGCTACTGTTTTCTCTTCATTTCTGACCGATTTAGGAAGAAAAATAAAAGAAAACAGCGACAATATAAAGGCGAAAATGGCTGAAATAATAAAGGATACTTTTATACTCTGACCGAATCCCCAATCTTTGGTAAATACATTTGTAATCCACATGGCAGCAATAAAACCGACTGTTCCCCATACACGAATCGGGGGAAAATAGGTTGTGGGATCTTTGCCCTCATTCTTCAGTACCGTAAAACCAATGGAGTTGTTCAGGCCGATGGTAGGCATATAAAAACACATTGCGATAAAGAGAACCCAGAAAAACGGAAGGGGAGCATCGATAAGAGGCAGAAAACACATGGTTAGTCCAAACAGCAGATGCAGCAGGGCGTAAACGTAATTAGCCTTCCATTTGTCGGCAATAATACCAAAAAGGGTGGGCATGATCAGAGAAGCAAAACCCATGGTAGAGAATACAAGGCCAAACTCGGCTCCGTTCCATTGCTTTTCTACAAATCCGTAATGCCCGAGGGTCATCATCCAGGCTCCCCAAACGAAGAACTGGAGGAAATTCATGATAGTAAGTCTAAATTTCAAATTCATATATGATTATTTTGTGTGTTTTTTATGTCTTTTTTCTGTTAATGTTTCTTTCTGAATTCTATCTCGTCACGGATCATGGCGGCGATTTCGTATCGTTCTTCAGCGAGCGCTTTTTCCAGAAAAAATTTCAGTTTTTCGTCCGTCAGTTTAACCAGAATTTCGTTTGTGAGGCGGTCAAGACTGATAGATTCTGATATTTCTGTTTCCAGTTCGGCATCCTGTTCTGTATCGATGGCAGTTCCTACAATGTCCAGAATATCCGAGTTGATATAAATGTGCGCGTCGGTTCGAACTGCCAGCGCGACAGCATCGGAGGTTCGGGCATCAACTACAACGGTTTTATTGTCGTGAAGCAGATAAATTTCCGAATAAAAAATATCATTGACCATGTCGTAAATCACCACTTTGGTAAGTTTAGCTTCCAGCATATTGATGATGGAATTCATCAGGTCGTGCGAAAGTGGCCGGGGCGATTTGGCATTGTTCAGCTTCAGTGCGATGGACTGGGCTTCGGCTTCGCCTATCAGAACCGAGAAACGCCTTTTCTGACCTGTATCTTCGGCTAAAACTAACGAATAGGTTCCTCCAAGTGACTGATTATAAACCATTCCGCTGATATGTAGCTTTATTTCATGTGTCATTTACCGGTAGATTTTGAGTTATGTTAATTTTAATTGAACAGCAAATATACTTAATTTTTAATGAAAAAATAATTTTGATATGAAATTTGGGTATATGGCGTGAATTATTCACTGATTAACAAAAAAATAGCTGGCAAATAGGAAAATATATGTAATTTTGCCGCTTGAAAAGATGAAAACGACAGGCATACTCAAACAGTTGTTTATACGTACATGGAAGCTTACGGCCGATACAACAGCGGCTTGGGATGAGATAGCAGCTGAGAAAAGCACAGTGAAAGATGTTTTTCTGCAATATACAATACCTTTTATTTTAATTTGTACTATTATCAGCTCGTTATTCGGCTTTTTGTACGCTGATGAAAAAAGGCTTACAATCGGAATTCTGAAAGGAATAACAATTGCAGTTTCTTTACTGGCAGGGAATTTGCTGACTTATTCGGTCAGCATCCGTACCTTGTCGAAGTATCTTCCTCATTTTGCGGTGAAAGAAAATGTAGCCCGGTTGGTTTTCTATTCATTCAGTCTTATGTACTTTTTCAGGATAGTTACCGCTATTTTACCCGGGTTATTTTTTCTGAAGGTGCTGAATGTCTTTACGGCTTATCTGGTCTGGGATGGTTGCAGAGGAGTGATGGGTATGGATGAGGACGAAAGAAGTAATTTTGTACTGCTGGTTACAGGTATGGTTATTTTTACACCTTTCATTGCCAGGTATTTGCTTCAATGGCTGCTGCCAAACATTTAATTCACAAGCTATGATCAACAAATCAAATATAGTTATCAAGAATAAAAGGGCGTTGTTCGATTACGAGATACTCGACCGGTATGTGGCGGGCATTCAGCTTTTCGGAACGGAAATAAAATCCATCCGCGATGGCAAAGCCGGTCTGACCGATACGTACTGTACCTTTATCGGCGACGAACTTTGGGTGAAGAATATGAATATCTCCACCTATTTTTTCGGAACGTACAACAACCACGAACCCCGCCGCGACCGGAAACTTCTGCTCAACCGGAAGGAACTCAATAAATTGATACGGGCAACCAGAGAAACCGGCAACACTATTGTTCCCATCAAACTTTTTATCGACGAAAACGGACGGGCAAAAATGGAAATTGGTTTGGCGCGTGGGAAGAAAACCTACGACAAACGTCAGACGCTTAAAGAAAAGGATGATAAACGGGAAATGGACAGGGCATTTAAGAAGTAAGAAATTTAGCATTTCATAAAACAACGCAGGGAAATTGATTCTCATCAGTTTCCCTGCTTTATTTTTTACTCTCCTCCTCCGCCTTTTACATCATTATTGCTGATGGAGCGTTGTGCTTTTTTGATTTGTTCCTTCATCTGACCAAAGGTGTAACTGACCGATATACCAATGCGCCGTGCAGGGAAAATACTTGTATTTTCATTTCGGAAGGTTGCCGTTTCGGTGTATGATTTACGTGTCTTGTTTTTCTCAATGAAGCTGTTCGCGTTGAGCGTTATGTTGAGTTTGCGTTTCAGCATACTTTTCGTCAGGTTTAATCCGTAATAATAATTGGGAGAACCTTTTCCCTGCAGGGATATATATGGTGAATTGTAACTGCCATTCCAGCTCAGACGAAAATCTTTTGGAAGTTTGTAGTTGCCTCCGAGATAGACCATGTAATTAAAGCCGCTCCTTTCAAGTCCGGTTTCTCCGCTCCGATCCGACATACGGGAGTAGTTTAAACCCGAGTTACTGTAAAACGAGAGTTTACTGTTGGCCTGCCAGCTGAA